>JAUVLT010000025.1 GCA_030600605.1 Mycoplasmatota bacterium | reverse complement strand
TTAAGAAAATATATTGAACCACATCACACTATTTCAATAATTGGTACTGCAAAAAACGCAGGAAAAACAACTGTCTTAAATCAAATAATTAGTGAATATACTACTGAAGTTATTGCTTTAACATCAATAGGCCTTGATGGTGAAAAAATTGATAATATAACTAAAAGACCCAAACCTAGAATAAAAGTATATCCGCAAACAATCATAGCGACAGCGTATGATTGTTTAAAGGAATGCTATTTTGATTTTGTTATTCATGAAAAGACAAATGTTAGAACCCCTCTTGGCGAAATAGTTATTATTGAAGCCATCACAGAAGGATTGGCCTTGGTTGCTGGGCCTTCTACTTTACAAGAAATGAAACAAGTACTAATGAGAATTGAAAACTATAATGTAACTAAAATACTAATTGATGGAGCACTTTTTAGAAAATCAATTGCCAGTTTTAACATTGCTGATGCAGCCATACTTTCAACGGGTGCTAGTTATTCTAAAAATATTGATACAGTTGTTAATGATACAGTGTTATTACTTGAAGAATTAATGTTAGATAAAGTTGATAAAAACATAATTGATTTATTATCATCTAAAACACAATCTTTAATAATAGATAAGGATTTGAATATTACATTACTAAATCTCAACACCATACTAAGCAATGAAGAGGTAGCAAGAAAATATTTAGATATTGATTCAAGATACCTTTATTTAAGTGGAGCTCTTTCAAATAGATTAGTTCAGGTTATTATCGATAAAAGATTTGAAATAAAAGATCTAACAATTGTTGTCAAAGACGCTACACATATTATTGTTGATACTAAGTATTTAGAGAAATTAAAAATTACAAAAACAAAATTAAAAGTTATAAATAAAATTACTGTTTTATTATTGACATATAATCCACATTCTTCACTAGGATATGAGTTTGATAATGAAGAATTTAAGAATAAATTACACGAAAAAATAGACCTTCCAATAATAAATGTATTGAAGGATTTGGAGTGATATTATGGGAAAATTGAATCTGGATAAAAATACAATAAAAGAGGCTAGACAATTTGCTTTGAAAATAGCAAAGGATACACAAGAATTTATTGATAAAAACACAACCGTTTCTGTAGAAAGAACAGTATGTCGTTTTTTGGGTGTTGATGGCGTAAATGAGTATGATGTTCCCTATCCAAATATCTTGATTGACCATATTGTTAAATATGGTGATTTAGGTATTGGAATAAGTAACTATCTTGCCAGTACAATTAAGGCTACTAATCTTGGTATACTGGAAATTGCTTATGCTGTTTCAAATAAAGAAATCGATATTACTTCTTATCCTCTTTTAGAATCCAGTGAGGTTAAAGATATTTTAGCCCCTTTTATTAGTGAATCTCTTTTTAAGATAAAAGAACACAAATCAAAACGTGATAGTTATTATGATAAATATGGCCAAAAAGATGGTCCTCTTCTTTATGTCATTGTGGCTACCGGTAATATTTATGAAGATGTAACTCAAGCAAAAGCAGCTGCAAAAGCTGGAGCTGATATTGTTGCTGTAATTAGAACTACTGGACAAAGTCTACTTGATTTTGTACCTTATGGTCCGACAACTGAAGGGTTTGGAGGAACATATGCTACACAAGAAAACTTTAAAATAATGAGAAATGCATTAGATGAAGTTGGAGAAGAACTAGGTAGATATATCATGTTAGTAAATTATGCATCTGGGTTATGTATGCCTGAAATTGCTGCGATGGGTGCATTAGAAAGACTTGATATGATGTTAAACGATTCTTTATATGGGATTTTGTTTAGAGATATCAATATGCAAAGAACATTTGTTGATCAGTATTTTTCAAGAGTGATTAATGCTTATGCAGGAATTATTATTAATACAGGAGAAGACAATTATTTAACGACAAGTGATGCTGTAACAGAAGCGCATACTGTCCTTGCTTCACAGTTTATTAATGAGCAATTTGCCTTATTCGCTCATATGAAAGAAGAACTACAAGGATTAGGACATGCATTTGAAATAAATCCTGAAGTTGAAAACGGATTTCTATTAGAAATTTCACAAGCCTTAATGGCTCGTGAAATATTTCCAAAAGCTCCTTTAAAGTATATGCCACCAACTAAACACATGACAGGTAATATTTTTAAAGGATATGTTCAAAATACGTTATTCAATATTGTTACAATTACAACAAATCAAAAAATACACTTATTGGGTATGCTAACTGAAGCAGTTCATACTCCGTTTATGAGTGATCGATATTTAGCTATTGAGAATGCTCGTTATATTAATCATACAATGAAAAATTTTGGTGATGAAATAGAATTTAAAGAAGATGGGATTGTTAAATTAAGAGCAAAGAAAGTGTTGAATGATTCTCTTAATCTTTTAAAAGAAATTGCTGATATTGGTATTTTTAATACTATTGAAAGAGGTATATTTGCTGGAATAAAACGACCAATTAACGGAGGTAAAGGGTTGAAAGGCGTTAAAGAAAAGAGTGGAATATATATTAATCCAGTATTAGATCAAATGGAAAAAGAGCTAAAGGAGGAAAAGTAATATGGGATATGATTTAAATGAAAAAAATTATTCAAAAGATTTAGATTTATCATTACTTACTCCCTATGGTGATACATTAAATGATGGTAAAGTACAACTTAGTTTTACTTTACCAATAAAAAATGATGAAAAAGGTCAAGAAGCTGCGAAAGAATTAGCTAAAAAAATGGGAATTATTGATCCTTTGGTAGCTGAAAGCATTACTTTGGACAATGAATTTACAATGTATATTGTTTATGGAACAGTGATACATACTATAGACTATCCAAAAATAAAGGTTGAAACAGTTGAAACTGATGTAATGTGTAAACATGAAATCGAAGATTTTATTGATGATCACTTTAATAGAAACATTATTGTTGTGGGTGCTTCTACTGGGAGTGATGCGCATACTGTTGGAATTGATGCTATCATGAATATGAAGGGATTTGCTGGACATTATGGTATTGAGCGATATCGCAATATAGATGCTTATAATATGGGAAGTCAAGTTGAAAATGAAGAGTTTATTAATAAAGCTTTAGAAATTAATGCAGATGTTTTACTTGTAAGTCAAACGGTGACACAAAAAGACGTTCATATAAAGAATTTAGTTAACCTTGTAGAACTTTTAGAAGCCGAAAATTTAAGATCAAGATTTGTATTAATTGTGGGTGGACCAAGAATTACTCACGAACTTGCAAAAGAGCTAGGATTTGACGCTGGATTTGGTCCTAAAAAATATGCTGAAGATGTTTCATCATTTTTTGTTCAAGAATTGGAAAAAAGAAAACATATTTAGCATAAAAACCTGAAAATTCAATATTTAGTTTAATAAATAAAAAATCTATATTCTTCAATACTTTATTATATTTGTGATATAGATTTTTTTATACGTTTTAATCTTAAAATAATATAAAACGCTTATACTTATTAAAGAATAAATGTATTATTATATGACATTTTTGTTACCCATACCAAAAAAATAGATATTTATGGTGAAAATGTATTTTTCATAATATATACTAATTGTTCAAACTATTGTAATATTAAAGTATATACTAGAGGAGTGATTATATGAATATTGCTATAATAGTTGATTCTTTTAAAGGAACAATGACATCAACAGAAATTTCATCAATAATTCACAAATATTTAGCAGAAAAGGGACACGATGCTGTTACTATACCAATATCAGATGGTGGAGAAGGTCTTGTTGAGACTATTAAGGCTCATTTTTTATGTTCTGGCATTGTAGTTTCTACAGAAGGTCCTTTTGGAGAAAAAATATCTTCTGAATATGTGATTGTTGATGATTGTGCTTATATTGAAATGAGTAGTGCTGCTGGAATAACTCTAGTAAAAAGAGAAAACCTTAATCCGCTAATCGCAAGCACTTATGGAGTTGGGACAATTATTAAAGATGCTATTAAAAAAGGTGTTAAAAAAATTGTTTTGGGAATCGGTGGTAGTTGTACTAATGATGGTGGATCAGGAATATTACAAGCATTAGGTGTTAAGTATTATATTGGTAACAAATTAGTTAGAGAACGCATGAATGGTTCTCTAGTTGGTGATATTACATCAATAGAATTAGGTAATTTAAGCAAGAATATTGCTGGTATTTCGTTTGATTTAGCAAGTGATGTTAAGAATCCATTATTAGGAAAAAACGGTTGTTCAATTGTTTATTCTTCTCAAAAAGGTGCTAACCATGATCAAATAACTCTTCTTGAAAAGAATATGACAGCTTACTCTTATGTTGTTGAAAATACAGTTGGTTCTGATTATAGTGAATTAGAAGGATCAGGAGCAGCGGGTGGAGTAGGATTTGGTTGTTTAGCATTTATGAATGCGAAAATATATAGTGGAATTGAATATTTAATTAAATTACTTAATATTGAAGAGGAAATAAAAAAGTCAGATATAGTAATCGTTGGAGAAGGAAAATTTGATAAACAAACAAAATATGGAAAAGCGCCTTACGGTATTGCAAAATTAGGAAAGAAACACAAAAAGAGAGTATTAGGAGTTTTTGCAATAGTAGAAACAGGTGTTGGATGTGAATATATTGATGAAATCATATCAATTGTTCCGAAATATGCAACAATAGAAGAATCATTTAAGAATCCTCAATTATCTTTTTCAAAATTAGTTAAAGATATTAAAATTTGATGGGAGTAAAAACTTATGGTAGACATATTAAGAAAACTTGAAATGCTTTACGGTGATGATGCACAAAAAGTTTCTGAGGATATTAATAAATTTATATTAGAAAACAAATCAAATGTCTTGAGAAAATGGATTTCTGAGGAAGATATAATGCTAATTACTTATGGTGACTCAATCATTAAAAATGGTGAATCACCATTGAATACACTTAATGTTTTTCTTAATAAGTATACTAAGAATGTAATTAGTGCCGTTCATTTACTTCCAATGTTTCCATATACTTCTGATGACGGATTTAGTGTTATTAATTATCGAAAAATCGATCCTAACTTAGGAAATTGGAGCGATATTTTATCTTTATCAAAAAATTATAATTTAATGTTTGATGCTGTAATTAATCATATATCAAAATCTAGTGATTGGTTTTTAGGATATCTAAAAGGTGATAAAAAATACCAAAATTTCTTTATCGAGTGTGATGAAAATCTAGATTACAGCATGGTAATAAGACCAAGAGCACATCCTTTGTATTATCCCTATAAAACAAGTGAAGGAATTAAAAATATATGGGCAACATTTAGTGAAGATCAAGTAGATCTTAATTTTGAAAATCCAAAAGTACTTCTGGAAATTTTAGATATTTTAGTCATGTATGCAAAAAGAGGAGCTAGATTTATTCGCTTTGATGCTATTGGATTCGCTTGGAAAAAATTAGGAACAACTTGTATGCATCTTGACGAGACACATCAGTTAATTAAGATTATGAGATATGTCTTAGATGAGTGTGTTCCAGGTACGATTATAATATCTGAAACTAATGTCCCTCATATTGAAAATATTAGTTATTTTGGAAATGGATATAATGAGGCTCAAATGGTATATCAATTTCCGTTACCTCCTTTAACATTATTTTCATTTTTGACAGGAGATGCTTCTAAATTGATGGATTGGATTAAGACTTTGAATGATACACCACTTTCAAAGGCTACATCTTATTTTAATTTTCTAGCAAGTCATGATGGTATAGGAATGAGACCAGTTGAAGGTATTTTAACAACCAAAGAAAAACAACTAATGATTGATAATACTGTTGCTAACGGTGGTAAAATCAATTATAAAAATAATCCGGATGGAACAAAATCTCCTTATGAATTAAATATAAATTATTTAGATGCTCTGACTAATCCAGCCGCAGAAGATGATGAGAGATTATCAAAATTTTTGGCTTCTCAAACAATTTTGTTAAGTGTTATTGGAGTTCCAGGGATTTATATTCATAGTCTACTTGGTTCAAGAAATGATTACAAAGGAGTAGAAGAGTCTGGTATAAATAGAAGAATTAATAGAGAAAAACTAGATTACTATAAACTAGTAGAAGAATTAAGAACAGATTCTTTAAGAAAAGCAATTTTAGATCAATATATAGAGCTAATATATATAAGAAAGAAACAATCTGCTTTTTCACCTAACTCTTTACAAGATGTAATTTATCTTGATAGAAGAGTATTCACAATAATGAGAGAAAATGAAGTAACCAAGCAAAAAATAGTAGTAGTAGTAAATGTATCAAGTGAACAAATACTACTGGAAACTAAATACGTTGGAACTGATTTAATAAATAACGAATTAATTGAAAAATCTATTTCATTATTCCCTTATCAATATCGATGGGTTAATATAAAATAAAGTTTTTTTGATAGAAACTATCTTAATAATTATTGAAATAAAAAAAGCGACATCACGTAGAAATTTGACATATTTTCTACTTATTATATTATAGACAACAAAAATACATAGGCATTCAAATAATATTTTGTCTTATGTAACATAGTCGTTGCACTTTAAGATATGATATAATTAGACTATAAAAGAATGGAGAGGATATTAGAAATGAAAAAATTATTAACAATGACATTTATCTTTATTGGAATTTTTGTTTTAACAGGATGTAAATCAGACCCAACAGAACTAATTATTTATAGTGACTTTGCTCGTGAAATTTCTGAGAAAGAAACTTATCAAACTGAGATTTTTTCTCAATTTGAGGAAGATAACAATGTAGTAATTAGATTTGAAACATTGGGACAGGCTCAAGACACTTTTAATAAAATTGATAGTGAGCAAAAAGCCGAAAACTACACAATAGATTTAGTAATTTCTCACTTTGGAACTATGTCTGAGTATTTAGATGTAGGGTATATCGTTGATAGTAGTGATTTAGAAGATGATATGGACGACCGTACATTTTTATCTACATTTGATGGAACTACTAATCGTGGTGGGAACAGATACTTTTTCCCAATTAACTCTGATGTTTACTTAGCTTATGCTAATAAAAAAGCATTTGACACTTTACCAGCTGGCTTAACTAAAGCTGAAATTTTAGCAGGAGATTATACTTGGGAAGATTATGTAGACTGGGGTGCTGAAATTGGTGGAACTATGATTCACATGAAAGCTTTACCAGTTAAAATGTTAACTTATCAAATCGGAGGAATGGCTCTATCTAATGGTGGAGAATATCCTGTGATGAATGATGCAGGTAACTTAAAAGCTTGGCAAGATTTAATTGCTATGAAGGATAATGTTCATCCTGAAAGTGCAACTACATCTGATAGTTCAGCTTTAATGGCAGATGAATCAGTTTATCTATCATTTGAATTAATGATTCCACTTGCTACTGCTTATAGTGCTGCTCCAGCTAAATATGAAGTATTCCCTGGACCACTTGGAACTTCAGGTAAAGCCGGATCAATTATTGGTGGACACGGAATTGGTGTCGTTAGAAACGCACCAAACCAAGAATTAGCAGAAAAATTTATTGAATGGTTTACTGCACCAGACCAAATCGTTCATGCTGCATTAGGAACTATTCCTACAATTCTTGAAGCAACTACAGTATTAACTGATGATCCAGAAGATTTAGTAATCAAAAAAGGTCTAGACACAGTTGCAAATGCAAATGTTGAAGGATTACAAATGATTCCACTTTATACTTCTTGGGGAGACTTAAAAGGTTCTTACGATAGAATTTATGCTGGTATTATGGATGGATCTGTAACATTGGCTAACTTACAAGATAAACTCGATGAAGAGCAAGATGCATTAGAAGCTCTATTGAAATAATAAAATTTACAATTGAATGAAAATTAATTTTTTCAATCAAAACCCCCTATAAAAATTGTAAGAAGGGTTCTGCCCTTCTTCTATTTTTATAAATATCAAAAAACGCAAAAAACAAGAACAAGTAATTTGAAATCGAGGTGTTTATATGGATAAAAAGGAAAATAATAAATCAATTTTTAAATCACCCTATATGTTCCTAGTACCACCATTATTGTTCTATTTGTTTTTCTGGTTTTTTCCTGTACTTATTTCATTAATTCAAGCTTTTACTTCAATTGATGGAGGATTTAGTTTAGAAAACTTTAGAATGATGTTCCAAGATGATTTGTTTGCTGAAGCGTTCTTTAATACGCTTATTTTTGCATCTGTTTCAATTGTGTTGCAATTTATATTAGCGTTGTCTTTAGCTTTATTGATTAATAGGAAATTTAAGGGATCAAAAATGTTTCTATTTATAATGCTGATCCCAATGGCAATTCCGCCTTCTGCAGTTGGTATTTTATGGAATACCGGATTGATACAGACTGGTTGGATAAATTCATTTTTATCAATTACTGGTGTTCAAAATTTAATGGAACTTATGGGAATTGCGAGTGGACCTGTAATATGGAAACAAGCAACTGGACTTCAAGCAGTTTTTATGATAATCCTAATTGATACATGGACAGTGTTACCATCTGTTATGATTATTATCTTAGCTGGATTACAAAATTTTAATGAAGAATATACAGAAGCTGCAAAAGTATTTGGAGCTAGTAGATCTCAAGCACTAAGACATATTGTTTTACCAATAATTAAGCCAACAATAATAACCGCGTTATTATTAAGATTAATTTCTGGATTACAAGTTTGGTTAATTAGTGTTATGATCTTTGGATTCAATACAGTTCCATTCTTACTAGAAAGAATCGTATTCTATACAGACCAAGTAAGAACAGGAGTTTATAGCTACAAATTATCAGTTACTTACTCTATATTTGTAGTAGTATTAGTTGCAGTATCTGCCTTTGCATTTGTAAAACTCACAAAGACTAAAGATTGGAGTGGTGCAAATGAATAGTGTTGGAAAGAGAATTACATTTTATTTAATTATATCTACAATTTTGTTTTCAGTGATAGTTCCTATGATGTACTTAACAACTATCGCCTTTTCAAGTGCTGTAGAAATTAGTGATTATCCAAAACAATTACTACCAGATTTATCCCACAAGTTAAAAATAGACTGGGATGAAGATAGTAACTATTATGTTATATCAAGATTAAATAATAGCTATGAATATGAGGAACTGTATTATAGTTCGAGATTTGATAGACATCAAAATTATTTAACGACTTATTTAAATATTAGTAAAACTGAAGAGGAACTAGAAGATGATTTCATTGTTGCTAGAGAGACTGGAGAATCAGTTTATTTAAAATACAATAAAGATATTTTCAATAACTTTATTAAGTTCTTCGAAGTGTTTAATGGAGCATCTGCGGCACTTTTTAATAGTGTTAAAGCAGCCTTGTTAACCATCTTATTATCAATGACGCTCGGTGGTTCCATCGGATATGCTCTTGCAAGAACAAAAATAAAGGGGAAAGATGCAATTAGTTTAGGAAGTTTAATTGTGAGGATGTTCCCAGCTGTTTCAATTTCAGTTCCAATGGCAATTTTATTAGTTAAATTTGGAATGTTTGATACAATGATAGGTCTTGCGATTATTTATTCAATACCTAATATTGGGTTAACAGCTTGGATTACTAGAAGTATATTCTTAAGTATTAATAGAGAACTTGAAGAAGCTTCATTAGTTTTTGGAGCAACTAAAATACAAACCTTTAGAAAAATAACATTTCCATTAGTATTACCTGCGTTTGCTGCTTCATCAATGTATGCATTCATCACAGCATGGAATGATACAGCAGTTGCATTATTATTAACAAATAGAAATCAAACACTTGCATTATTGCTATATAAAGCAATTGGGGGAACAGCATCACTTCATTACGCTGCCTCAGGAGCTATTATATTAATTTTACCAGCCCTACTCTTTACGTTTATTCTTAAAAACTACATCAATAAGATGTGGGGGTAATTATGATTAAAGGAGGAATATTATGTCTTTTTTGAAATTAGAAAGAGTCAAGAAAGTTTATAACAAAACTATTGAAGCTGTAAAACGTTTTGATCTTGAAATTGAGAGAGGTGAATTCGTTGTATTTCTTGGCCCATCGGGTTGTGGTAAATCAACTATAATGAGAATGATTGCTGGTCTTGAAACAGTTACAGAAGGTGATATTTTACTGAATGGAAAATCAATTATTCATCTAGAACCAAAAGATAGAGGAATATCAATGATTTTTCAAAGTTATGCTGTTTGGCCACATATGACTGTTTATGGAAATGTTGCTTATCCACTTAAATTAAGAAAGAAAACAAAAGAAGAAGTAGAAGAAATCGTAAATGAAGCAGCTGTTATTTGTGATATTGATCAATATCTTAAAAGATATCCAAATCAATTATCTGGTGGACAACGACAAAGAGTAGCAGTAGCCAGAGCAATTGCTGTTAAACCAGAACTGTTCTTAATGGATGAACCATTATCAAATTTAGATGCAAAACTACGTGTATCAATGAGAACAGATTTAAAGAGAATCCATCAGGATTTAAAATCAACTTCAATTTTCGTAACTCATGATCAATCTGAAGCATTATCACTTGCAGATAGAATTGTAGTTATGAATCATGGATATATTGAACAAATTGGAACACCTAATGAAATCTATCATGAAAGTGAATCAATGTTTGTAGCAAGATTTATTGGATCTCCACCTTCAAATTTTCTAGATGTAAAAGTTGAATTAGAAGATAATAAAGTATTTTTAGTTCATAGTACATTTAAATATGAAATTAACAATAAATTTGTTAAAACATTGAAGGGAAAATATATTGGTAAAACTATTGTTTTAGCAGTTAGACCTGAAAACTTTACTATTGGAAACAAAGGAATAATCAAAACAAAAGCTACAATTGTTGAACCACAAGGTTCACATATCGTTATTAATGCCAATATTGGCGATGTAGAAGTTAAAATTGTATCACCGATATTAGATATTTTACCAAATCAAGAAATAATGGTAGGATTTACTGAAAGTATTGGTTTATTCGATAAGGATACTGAAAAACGAATTAAATAATAAAATCTTGAAAAAGGTTATGTACTCTGGATTTTAGAAAAAGACAACCACTTTTGTAGTTGTCTTTATCTTTATCAGAATCTTGTAAAATAGCTATTCTGAGTAAATTATTAACTAAAAAATCAGATTTTTGACTTTTTCTTAATATATTATTATGTTATAATATTTACAAATAATTGAGGTGATATTTTATGGTGATAAGTAAAAGATATGCTGAAGAAATAATTGAAAATTTAAGAAGTGTTGTTCACGAAGATATTAACTTTATGACCCCGGATGGGTATATCATTGCTAGTTCTGATAAATCAAGAATTGGTGATTATCATGAAGGAGCTACAATAGTAGCTAGAACAAATAAATTATTAATTATTGATAAACATAATCAATATGAAGGAACAAAAAAAGGAATTAATTTGCCTATATGTATTGAACAAAATGTTGTCGCAATTATCGGAATAACTGGGGAAGCAAATGATATATTACAATTTTCTAATGTAATTGTTAAAATGTCTGAAATTTTAATAAAAGAACATTTACTTAATATTCAAAAGCAATTTAAAAGAGAAAATAATCGTGTAATATTAGAACTTATTACAAAAGGAAAAGTAAGAACTGAACTCATTACATATAAAATGAATGAACTCGGATATGATGCTGGAGACTTCGGATTCTTTTTAGTTTGTGATTTATCTCATTTTGATTCTAAAAATATAGAATTATCTAATATGATATACAATAGTATCGAAAAGAGAGTGAACTATAAAGACTTAGTGGCAAGATTTCAATCAAAATTTTATATTTTAACACAACAAAAAGATTATAATAAATTAATTAAAAAAATAGAACCAATTAAAAACTATGTTGAGAATAAATACAAAGTTAGTATGACGATAGGTATTTCAGAAAGTATTAATAGTGTTCACAAATTCTCTAGTGCTTTTTTACAAGCAGATACAGTAGTAGAACTAGGGGTTAATAAGGGGAGTGGAAAGATTAAGCAATTTGATCCCTCTTCACTGGAATTTTTGTTTCATGGATTTTCATCATATATTACTAAAGATTTTTCTAATAGTGTACTTGAAGATATTGATGATAAGGATAAAACTGATATTAAAGCGATGATTTCATCGTATATTAGAAATAATGGATCTATTACTAAAGCTAGTGAAGAACTATTTATCCATAAAAACACATTTCAATATAGATTGAATAAGATATGGGAAAAAACAGGATATAATCCTCGAAATTTAGAAGATTTAATTATACTATATATTGCATTAGAATTAGATAGTAAGAAGATGTATAGTAACAAATAGTTACTTAATAGTTTTCTATAGATGCAGTATAAAAAAAATATAAGGAGTATTTTTATGAAGATAGCTCTTATTCATTATCGCGTTTTAGAAACTGACGGAGTTTCTTTAGAAATGGATAAATGGAAACAAGCATTAATTGAACTAGGACACGAAGTAATCTATATATCTGGTAATGCAACATCTCCAGGTGTAAAAGTCATTGAGGAAATTACATATGATGATCCTTATGATTTAAAATTAACTGATGAATGCTATTCAAATTTAGTAGACTTCGATTGTCTATCTTTAGAGATGGCTATTCAAAAACAAGCGCAAATAATTAAAGAAAAATTTATTAAGATTATTAAAGACGAACAAATAGATTATTTAGTACCAAATAATATATTTGCTCTAGGAAAAAGTCTTCCTACAGCTATTGGATTATTTATGGCTATCAAAGAAACTAACATAAAAGTAGTAAATCATCATCATGACTTTTATTGGGAACGTAAAAAATACGCTAATCCTACATGTTTGTTTGTGAAAAAAGCTTTAAAAGAGTTTTTACCACCAGATTATAAATATATGAGTCATGTCGTAATAAATAGTAAAGCTCAAGATGATTTGCTAAAAAGGAAAAAAATGAAATCACTTGTAGTTCCAAATGTTTTTGATTTTGATGCTCCTTTATGGATAAAAGATGATTATAATCAAGATTTTAAAAAAGCTTTTGGACTTGATTATAATGATGTTATCTTTTTACAAGCAACTAGAGTTACCAATCGTAAAGGTATTGAACTAGCAATTGATACAATTTCGAAATTAAACCAGCATAAAGAATTATTACTTGGAAAAAAATTGTATGATGGTCGTATCATTACTAATGATACAAATTTTGTGCTTTTAGTGGTTGGCCTTCATGAAGGTAATCATAATTATGAGGGAAAACTGATGAAATATGCAAAAACCATGAATGTTAAAATGGTGATGGACCCTACAAAAATTGCTCATCATCGTGAATTTGATGGTAAAAATAAAATATATTCACTTTGGGACGCATATGCTCACGCTGATATTATTACATATCCAAGCATTTATGAAGGATGGGGAAATCAATTTCTAGAAGGATTATTTGCTAAAAAACCTATGATAGTATATGAGTATTCAGTTTTTGAAGCTGATATTAAGCCCAATGATTTTTATTATGCTACGCTAGGAAACAAACACATCACAAAGGAAAATGGATTAGTTAGTGTTAGTGAAGAAGTTATTAGTAAGGCAGTTACTCAGATTATTGAATATTTATTGAACCAAGAAAAAAGAAATGAATGTATTGAACAAAATTTCTTAAAGGGTAATAAGTATTATTCAACGCATCGATTAAGAACGCTACTTGAGCCACTTTTTAAATAATAGAAAAAGGTAAACACAATATATTTTATGTGTTTACCTTTTTTTGACTTTAAAACCATGTTTTTTGAATTTTCAGATTACCTTTCAAGGTATATTTATAATTAGAACTAACCATTAAGAAATCGCCTTTCTTTATTGGTTGATTATTGATTTCACCTAATCCTTCTAACACAACTATATAGTCTCCATGAAGATGAGAATGATAAACTGTCTCAGTTTGATTATGTAAAATTAAATAATCAAAATATTTATTATTATGTGAAGTTATAACCTCAGAATCAGGAACCTTTATTACATCAATTGCATCTTTAACATGTAACTCTCTTAATTTGCCTTTATCTAGACGATTATAATCATATATTCTATAAGTTATATCCGAAGATTGTTGAACTTCTAGAAGTGTTATACCTGCACATATGGCATGTAATGTTCCTGAGTTTATGAAGTAATAATCACCCTTTGTAATTTTTACTCTGTTAAGGTGATTAATAAAGTCATTATTATTTATTTTATTAACTAAATCTTCTTTAGTTTTAAAATTATGCCCGATTATTAACTCGGCATCTGGTTCGTTTTCTAGGATATACCAACATTCAGTTTTACCATAAGAATTAAACTTTTTAGCATATTCATCATCAGGATGAACTTGAATACTTAAATCACTTTTCGCATCAACAATTTTTATAAGTATTGGAAATTCTTTGCCTTCATAAAATCCAAAAAGATCTTTATGATTATCAAATATATATTTTAATGTTTTATCTTTATAGATTCCATTTTTGATAGAACATTCACCATTTTTATGGGCACTTATTCCCCAGCACTCGCCACAAGTGTTAGAAACATTATATCCTAAAAAATCACCGATTTTATTACCACCCCAAACTTTGTCAAATAATACTGGGTTAAAAAAGATAATCATATTTTCACCTCTTTAATAAATATTTTTGTATTAATTTACTGTCATTATGACTGGCATAATCATCGGACTACGTTTTGTTTTTGAATAAATATATTCATTAAGCATTTTTGTAATATCTTTTTTTAAGACTAAAATACTAACTTTTTTTGTTTTAGTTATTTTTTCTTGAATATATTTAGCAACTAAGCTACTTATGTCTTTTGTAAGTTCTTCATGTTCACGCATATAGATGAACCCTCTTGATATAATGGCAGGCTTACCTAAAACTAATAATCTTTTTTTGTCTATTGTAACTATTGCACTTAAAAGACCATCTTCACTTAGTAATCTACGATCTCTAATGACAATATTACCAATATCTCCAATACCTTTACCATCAATATAGATACTACCTGATTGAACTTTACCGGCGTATCTTGCAGAGTTTCTTGTTACTGCAAGAACTCCACCATTATCAAAGACAAATTCATTTCCCTTTCTTACACCTGTCATTATGGCAATATTGGAATGAATTTTTAACATTCTATATTCACCATGAATAGGCATAAAATATTTAGGTTTAATTAGTTTTAACATTAGTTTTAATTCTTCTTGTCCACCATGACCTGATGTATGAACATCGGATAATGGAGAATTTATAATAACATTTGAACCACGTCTAAATAATTGATTTATAGTTTTACTTACAGATGCAAAGTTACCAGGGATAGGACTACTACTAAAGATAACAGTATCGCCTTTTTGGATCTTAATTTGGCGATGAGTTCCAGCTGCTATTCTTGATAATGCAGCAAGTGGTTCACCTTGAGATCCTGTACAAATAATTGTTATTTCATGAGCTTTATATTTATTAATATGATTCGAATTAATAAAAGTTCCTTCAGGAGCTTTTATATATCCCATATCAGTTCCTACTTCAACAGTTCTTAACATACTTCGTCCAAATATAGCGATTTTACGTTTTGTTCTAATGCTTGCTTCAACAATTTGTTGAACACGGTGAATATTAGAAGCGAATGTAGCAACAATTGCTCGACCTTCTATTTTAGTGAAGATATCTTTAATATTTTCACTTACAATTTTTTCACTCTTGGTAAATGCTGCAAGTTCGGCATTTGTTGAATCGCTTAAAAGAAGAAGTACTCCTTTTTTTCCTAAAGCAGCAATTCTATGATAATCAGCATCAGGTCCAGTTGGAGTGAAATCAAACTTAAAATCTCCAGTGTGAACAATAACTCCTTCAGGTGTATGAACAACAACACCAAAAGAATCAGGAATTGAGTGATTTGTTCTAAAGAAACTTACACTTAATTTACCTAATACTATTTTTTCAAATTCTTGATATTCGATAACATTTGCTCTAAGTCCACGATGTTGTTCCATTTTGTTTTCAATTAATCCGATAGCGAGACCGCTAGCGTAAATTTTTGGTATTTTTACTTGGCGTAATAAATAAGGGATACCACCAATATGATCTTCATGACCATGAGTGATGATTAATGCCTTTATTTTTTCTTGATTTTCAACTAAATAGGTATAATCAGGAATTACATAATCGATACCTAATAAATGATCGTCTGGAAAAAGAATACCTGAGTCAATAATAATTAACTCATCTTGGTATTCGACACAATACATATTTTTTCCTACTTCACCAAGACCACCTAATGCAAAAACACCGACTTCGTTGTTTTTTAATAATTTATTTTGCATTACTAATAGTCCTCCTTAAAATGAAATGTCTATTTCTAATATGTATTATAACAAATTATTACTGTAATACATAGTTAAATGTTCTTTAAAGCTTATATTACTTAATAATATATATATTAATATGTTATAATTTAGGAGAGGTGCATAACATGATGGACAAGAAAATAATATTTTTTGATATTGATCGTACATTATATGATCCTGATTTCAGAAAAATACCTACTTCGACAATCGAAGCATTGAAGATTTTACATCAAAATGAAAACATCGAAATAGCGATTGCGACAGGTCGTGCTTTTTATATGCTTCATATAATTGAAGAAATTAAGAAATATATCAATATATTCATTACGATAAATGGCCAAATTATTATTAAGGATGGGAAAACAATTTATCGAAATCCAATTCCTAAAAAAAAGGTTTTATGTGTTGTTAAGAAGTTTGAGGAAGACAGTATGAAATATGGGTTTTTAGGAGAATTTGATGAAACATTAAACATTGTAGATGATAAAGGGAAAAAAGCTTTTGAATTAGTTAATATGAAATTACCGAGAATTGATCCACACTTTTATTTGGATAATGATATTTTTCAAATGTGGGCATTTTGTGAAAAGAAAGATCATAAATATTATAAAAATATATTTTATGATATGGATGTTGTTTCTTGGTTAGGAGATGGCTTTGACGTTCTTAGTAAGGGAATGAGTAAAGAAAGAGGAATTAGAAAAATTTTGGAGATTGAAAATATAAAATTAGAAAATGCATATGCTTTTGGAGATGGTGACAATGACGTTGAAATGTTAGATTTTATTCCAAATAGTGTTGCGATGGGTAATGGTAGTGAAGCTGCCAAAAAACATGCTAAATATTTAACGGATGATATTAAAGAAGATGGACTTATAAAAGGACTTAGAAGACTAGGGCTACTATAAAGAAGGTGATATTGATGATTGCTAGTGTACTTGTTGATGTGAAGGCTAAAGAAGTTGATCGAACATTTGACTATTTAGTTCCTTCAAAACTTATTCCAATCATTGAAATTGGGCAAAGGGTAAAAGTACCTTTTGGGCCTCGTTTAATTATGGGTTATGTTTTGGGTTTCAAAGAAACAAGTAATTTTGACACATTAAAAAACATTGTTGAAATATTGGATATTGTACCGTCCCTAACAAAGGAATTAATTGAATTAGGGAAAGAACTAAGTATATCAAACACTAGTCCTTTAGTTAGTATTTATCAAGCAATGTTACCAAAAGCATTAAAATCAAAATATAAAAAGAAATTAAATGTTATTGATAGTAATTTATTGTCATTAGATTTAGCACTTAAATTTAATCGTTATAAACAAGTTGTTTTTGATAATTTATTAAGTGATTATTTAAAAGAAATAAAAGAACAATTAAAATCTGGAAATCTTTTTATTACTTATGAAGTTAAACAAGTGAATAAAGAGAAGTACTTAAAAAAGATAAAACTTGTTGATACAGATATTATCGTGAAGGGTAGCAAGCAAATAGAAGTAATAGCTTTTTTAAAAGAGCATATTGATGTCTATAAGAGAGATTTGATGAGTGATTTAAGTATTTCACAATCAACTTTAAATTCATTAATAAAGAAAAATGTAATTTCCGAATATAGTATTGAAACGTACCGTGAAGTTGAAAGTCTTTATGGAGCTATAAAAAAAGAAATTGTTTTAAATCCTGAACAAGTTAGGGTTTTTGATGAAATATATCAGGATATTAATCATCATGAAGTATTTTTACTTCATGGTGTTACAGGCAGTGGTAAAACCGAAATTTATTTAAATATCATTGAAGAAATTTTAAAAAAGGGAAAAGAAGCAATTATGCTTGTGCCAGAAATAAGTCTAACACCAATGATGGTATCAAGGTTTAAAGGGCGTTTTAGTAATGATGTTGCTGTTCTTCATAGTGGGCTAAGCATTGGTGAGAAATATGATGAATGGCGAAAGATAAGAAGAAAAGAAGTTAGTGTTGTTGTTGGAGCTCGTAGTGCAATATTTGCTCCTTTTACTAACTTAGGAATAATTATTATTGATGAAGAACACACTGATTCGTATAAACAAGATACTTTACCAACTTACCACGCTAAAGATGTTGCTTTAATTCGAGCGAGATATTATAATATACCGTTATTACTAGGAAGTGCAACACCAAGTGTGGAAAGTTATTATAATGCTATAAACGGGAAATATAAGCTTCTAGAAATGAAATACCGTGCTAACAAAGCAAAAATGCCAGAAGTATATATTGAGGATATGCGTTTTGAATTTAAGGGTGGTAATAGAAGTATCTTTTCAAAAAGACTAGATGATTTGATGACTGATCGATTAAACAAAAAAGAACAAATTATTTTACTTTTAAACAGAAGAGGGCATTCTACTTTTGTAATGTGCCGTAGTTGTGGTGAAGTAATTATGTGTCCTAATTGTGATATTTCTTTAACTTACCATGATAAAACAAATAGTTTGAAATGTCATTATTGCGGACATGATGAAGCTAACCCAACAATTTGTCCTCATTGTTCTAGTAAACATATTAGATATATGGGTATTGGGACAGAACGAGTCGAAGAATTTATTCATAAAAGATTTCCAACTGCGAAAGTAATTAGAATGGATACAGATACAACTTCATATAAAGGAGCACATGAGAAATTACTATATGAATTTGAAAATAATGGGGATATTTTGCTAGGGACACAAATGATATCTAAAGGACTAGATTTTCCAAAAGTATCACTTGTAGGAGTATTAGCTGCTGACATGAGTTTGAATTTGCCAGATTATAAAGCTATTGAAAAAACTTTCCAACTTTTAACACAAGTTTCAGGAAGATCTGGAAGACACGATATTACTGGGGAAGTTGTAATTCAAACATATAATCCTAATCATTATGCAGTTAGTTTTGCTAAAAACCATGATTATCAATCTTTTTATGAAACCGAGATGAATATTAGAGAAATCGCAGGATATCCACCGTTTTATAATTTAGTACAAATAATTATTAGTGATAAGGATGTTAGAAAAGTTCTTAAAGAGGGAACTAAAATTGTTATGAAGTTAAGAAAAGAATTAGAAAGTGATATAATTATCTTAGGACCAGTATTACCAAAGATATCAAGAATTAATAATTTTTATCGAGCTCAAATTATTATTAAATATAAAACATCAAAAGTAATAGATAGTCTCTTAAAAGATATTTACTATGATTATAATAATAAATTATCTATTGCAATTGATAAAAATCCAACATTATTATAGGAGTTGATTTTAATGAATATAGTTTTTATGGGAACACCAGAGTTTTCAGTTGGCATTTTAGAGGCAGTACATAAAAAATATGGGGTTAATTTAGTAGTTACACAACCCGATAAACTTGTCGGACGAAAAAAAATACTGACATTTAGTCCTGTTAAAGAAAAAGCACTTAAACTTGGAATTAGTGTTTTTCAGCCTGATAAAATTAAGACTAATTATGACGCGATATTAGAAGTTAATCCAGATATTATCATTACTGCAGCCTATGGACAAATCATTCCTAAAATAGTTATTGATTATCCAAAATTCGGATCGATAAATGTTCATGGTAGTTTATTACCTCTTTTAAGAGGGGGAGCACCAATTCAAAGAGCTATTCAAAGATTACATAATATTACTGGGATAACAATAATGTATATGACCTACAAAATGGACAGTGGAGACATTATTAGCCAAACAAGTATTCCAATCTTAAAAACTGATACATCAGGAATTCTTTTTAAAAAACTAAGCGTAGTAGGGAAAGATTTATTAATGGATACATTACCTAAGATATTTAATAGAACCAACATCAGGAAAATACAAGATGAACATTTAATTACTTATGCTTATAACTTAAAAAGAGAAGAGGAAAAAATTAACTGGGATTTAAGTGTTCAAGAAATTGATGCTCATATCCGGGCTTTCACTCCAAAACCGACTTGTTATACAACGATAGATTCATTAAATCTTAAAGTATTAAGTGTTGAACCTCATCAATGTGATTCATTCATGGACAGTCATTCCCATCAACAAAATGGAACGATAATCAAAATATTTGAAAATGGGATTGGAGTTAAATGCATTAATGGTGTTATTAAAATTACCGCAGTGCAACTTGCAGGTAAAACTAAACAAGACGTGAAAACGTTTATGAATGGGGTAGGAAGAAACTTGATTAAGGTAGATAAACTATTTAAATAAATGTTAAATATGATATAATATATAAATAGGAGTGGTATTATGAATAAAAGAGTATTATTTTCACGTGAAGAAATGTTAGAACTTAACATAATAAAACTGAAAGAACGTACTGTAACGGTTGAAGAAATAGCTGAAGTTGCATTTCGTCAACAATCAAAATGGAATCCAGATATTTCAATGAGAGAATGCATTGATTCTGTTGAAAAAATTCTTTCTTTAAGAGATGTTTTTCATCTATTACAGTTGGGTGCAGAAATTGATCGTTTAACTGATGAACACCTCATAAAAGGACCGATTTATGATATTTTAAAAGTAGATTTAGGGATGTTTGGAATTGACGAATTATTTGGATTAGAATTAGCAGGGTTATACGGAACTATTGGTAAAACTAATTTTGGAGATATTGATGTTAATAAACCACTCATAGTTAATCGTTTAAATGACGATGGTAAACATGGAGGAATGTGTCATA
>JAUVLT010000077.1 GCA_030600605.1 Mycoplasmatota bacterium | reverse complement strand
ATTCTTTTAAGAACGTGTTAACATCTTGTTCTAAGCTCATTTAATCACATTATAAAGTAAAGTTAACAAAGTATTTATTAAAAGTCAACTTTAAAGTTGTAAATATAGCATTGTTTAAATAATAAATACACTTTATGGTTTTTAACACATGTTTTTCTACCACCTTTCTAACATTCTTTTTGTTTTTGCCTTGATGCAAAAAAACCAACTAAATGATCCCGATTAATATCGGGAGAACGATCTCATGAGCCAACTTGTTGGCGAGTAACAAATCAAGGCTGCTCACTAAAGCAACCCTGCAAGCTGGCTCAGTTGTCCACTGGATAAACTGTCCTCTAAAACTACAGATTTGCTTACTCCACGCATTACAAGCCGTCCGCCAGCCGGCGGACTCGTACAATGCTTACCAGACCTATCGCACGTAAGCTAATGCTTCCCACAACCTGGCTCAAACATCCACTGGATGTTTGCCCTTTAAGACAAAATTATTGAGATGCCTGTTTAGAAGCTTAAAAAAAGCTTTCTACCTGCCTGACGGCAGTCAGGTTTAACATAATGTTATTGAGACCTTGATTTGAGAAAGTATTTCTACGAAGTTGAGTTTTAAGTTACTGTAATAAACTAATTATTTTATTTATTCCTTTTTTTAAATCATCACACGAATTATATATTTTTTTAATATTTAAAGAACTAATAAATTTTTCAGCTTTGTGTCCTTTCATGTAGGCCTTTCCTCTATTCCTGAATAATTGTGCTAATTCCCTATGAGAAAATGCTTCATAATTTACATATTTATTCGGATTTCTCATGTTCTTAGGGAATCTTAAATAATTATAAATCCCTTCAATATCAATAAAAAACCAGCTTTCTATTACTTGAGTCGCTATAATTTCATTTACACTTTTTACTCTTTCTGTTTTAGAAGATATTTGCTTCATAATATAATCAATATCGATTGGAGAGTCATTGTTCTTCTCTCCCTCTCTATCAACTGCAACAAAGACATGCACATATTCTCTGTCAATTTTAGTATCAATATGTTTGAAAATTTTATTTAATACTTTTTTATTAATATTTGTACTAACTCCTTTTAAATTATCCCAACTGATTCGTAAGTTTCTTGAATTTACATAATTTTCAAATACAGAGTTATAGAACTCCCTCTCTGTATCACCCTCATATAGAAAAAGTATCGAATTTAAATTTTTTTTATTCATCTTTGAAAATTAATCGGTTTCGTCATTTTCAAAGAATAATGCATCGCTAAATACAATATAGCCTTGCTTTAATCTTTTTTTGAGATCTCGAAGATTTTCAACTCTTGTTAAAGTACTATTTCCTTTTTGATCACACTTGGCTATAATTGTATCCTCTGGTTTTACACGATTAATTATAGGAATTGAATGTGTCGCAATAAAAAATTGTTTTTCATCTAAAAATCCACTTAAAAATGACATTAAATCAACAAGTGCTTTCGGATGAAGAGAATTCTCTGGTTCTTCAATAAAAATAATATCCTGTTTTGATGAAATTATCATTGTAATTAATGCAATAAGAAGTACACTGCCATCAGATAATTCGTCAATCATTTTAAGATTACCAAGATGATTGAATGCAACTACAAATTCATCCTCTAAATTAGTGTCTTTATCTAATCTTTTATTTCCTAATGCAAGTATTATTATATCATCAATTTTTAATATGTTAAATAAGGTTTCTTTTAGAAAAGAATATTTTATTTTATCTTTTTCCAAATTTCTTATCGCGTTTAGAAAATCAAAAGCGACCGTTCTTCCACCATATTTACTTAATCTTTTGCTTGCAGATTTTGTCAATTCAATATTTGAAAAATAGATAGTTTCAGTTTTTAAAATTTTATCTAAAGCTTTCAGTCCATTCACATAGTGAGTGTGTTTGGAGTTCTTGCTAATTACCATTTTGAGTACATTTGCAACACTAACATTTCTCGGTATTTCATCCAGAATTTTAGGTATGTTACTCCCAAGTTTTATTTTCTTTCCAACTCTTGAAAAAATATTTATAGGTGGTCCTGTTTTGTGAATGTCTTTATAATCAAACGACTCCTCATCTATGTGATGTACATAAACATATGGATCTGACTTATTCCAGCCAAGTTTAATTTGGTAATTATATTGCGTTTCATCAAGTGTGTTAAGAAATCTTATAGCTATTTTAATTGATCCTTTCTTCTCGGTTAATTGATTGTTTGAAATTATTCTACCAAAATCATTAAAATATCCTTCTCCAAATTCTGTTTTAATCTCATCTCCAGATCCATTTATAATGTGATTCAAAAAAGAAAAGATTTGCATAAAGTTTGATTTTCCAGAATTATTTGGTCCAACAACAACATTTAAATTTTCTAACTTAAGTTCATCGGCACAAATATTCTTATAATTTTCAATGACAACCTGTTCTAATCGTATCATGTCTTATTTTTTGTGGTTATTACATGTTAATTACATCAAATATAGTTATTATTTTAACAACTACCTTCATATTTAACATTAATTAAGAAAATTTGTTTATTTAATTATAGTGATTTATTCTTTTTAGATAAGAAATGAAAATTTAAGTGGTTTTTGTCTTAGTGTAAGATGAATAAAAAATACTCGTTAATTAATCGTTTTTTGACCATAAACTACCTTAAAGTTATTTAACCGATATTTACTATCTACATTATCTTACTCAATGTCTCCTCTACTTTTCCCCAATCATCGATCAATCCAATTTTAACTCCCATATGTCTTAATGAGAAATTCATAAAATCTTGCACATCACTTGAGGAAGATTTTGTACGTATCCACAAATGAGGTAATGACATCGCTTTTCCATTAGTTTCTACAGATAATTCTGAAATGAATGCTTGATGAGTCCATGATAACCACCTTCTTATATTAGGGTCAGACATTGATAATCCTAAAAAAACCATTTTACAATTTTGTGCAGAATATAGAAAATTAGTTTGTGCCCAGCTATACATATTGCTTGCAACTTCATTATAAGAGCTCTCCATAAATATCAATGATTCTCTTGAATCTTTCATTACATTTTTTGTGCCAGTGGGTGATAGTGAACCATGTAAATGAAATATTGGAATACTATTTCCCCAAGTTTGAAACGTCCTTGTAACCTTTCTAAATGGTTCTTTAGGAATACTAAACTTCCCTGTACTATCAAATTGATGTTTAATACTATAAAGTATTATTAATGAATGTAGTAAGCTGTCTGCATTGAAAGTTATTATAGCACTTGGTAATTTTGCCTTATTGTCAACTAAAACTAAGGCTTTAACTATTTGGATTAAAGATGTCCATGAATAATTCGACTCGAAAAAATCATAAAGTTTAAAAAACTGTTTTATCTTGATTGTTTTAGGTGATTCAAACAACGTAATCAATGGTTCTTTTACACCACTTTTATCAGCATTATCAAGAAGATCTTTATATAAAGCATTCTCAAGTAATTTATTAAATTCTTCAGCAGATTTTCCTTGCGAAATTAACTTATTGTAACATCCTTGTATCCAACTATCCAAAGAAAACCCAACATCATCAGAAATCTTCTTGAAACTTTTTTTATCCCAGCTCTTTCCAAAAGTTTGATTTACTAAATTCAACGTTAGATCAAACCAATCTGGCAAAATTCCAACGCAAATTCCTGCACCAACATTAAGTATCCAGCTTGTTGTTGAAAACTGTCGTAAATAGTTTTCATATTTTGATTCTGATAAAATAATAGTATCTATTGCCATTTAAATAATTTTTGGTGATACTCCAATAGCTGGACTTGGTATAAAACCAAGTTCCAACTAGTATAGCGTTCATTAAATAATATTGTATATTTGTGTCAAAATATAATATATGGCACGAAAAGTTAGAAAACAATTACAGCTATCAAATAGTGATATGACACAACTAAAAGCTTATAGTGTTAGTCGTACGGAATCA
>JAUVLT010000082.1 GCA_030600605.1 Mycoplasmatota bacterium | reverse complement strand
ACATCTGGTTTTTCAGGTGTCTTCACTGCAAGATCTTCTTGTACTAACTGATTAATGTCCATATTAAACCTCATTTAATAATTATTTCTTTTTTTTCTGAAGTTTTCGAAGTTTGTCTACAGCATCATAATGTTGTTTAGCAACACCAAGATTTGATGCCGCACCTACTATAGGAATAGAACCAGCTACTGCTTTTCCTATATGTCTTCCCGATCTTTCAGCATCATAATCACCCATTGGTTTTCCTTTCAGTTTAGCAATTTCTTTATCTGCTTGTTCAAGTTTGCGAGAATGATAATGACCAGCAACTCCCCCACCAGTATAAACACCACCAGCTCCAGTAATCCCAGCAACTGTTGAACCCAATTGCCGTCCTTCATTTAAAAGATCTTCTTGCACTAGCTGATTGATATTACTCATATCAAATTTCCTTTCGTAGAATAATAAAACGTGAGGAATTATCCCCACGTTTTATCTAAACTATCTTACAGTACTGAAGCAAGTTTTTGACTAAGATCATTTACTTCCTGCGTAATATCTTCTTTCACCTTCTCAGTCTGCGTTGACTCGAGCATGGTCTGCAACATTACTTCTGCCCCACCAGCTTCGGTAATTGTCATATCACGACGAAGAGCATCTTCCATATTCTCCATGAAACCATTAATTCCACTTTTGAAACCATCTATAATAGCACCATCAACGATATTTTCTACTGTAACTTTACTTTTTTCTTCTGACATTTTTATAACCCCCTATTATATTAAAATATTTGACTCTGTAATATTACTTGGAATTTGAATTGAATTGTCGTTTAGTAAATCTATAATAATACTTAAATCTTTGTTAATTTTTTTATATTGTGGTAAATCACTGTAAAATTCTTTTAAAGTATTATATATGCGTAAATTGTTTCCATTAAATAAGTGGAACTTTGATGCTCCTTTTTTACCTTCTTTTGCTTTAGTAATTTTTATCTCAAACGGAATTAACTTTCGAAACTCTGGAGATGATAAATCAACTAGTGAAAGATTTGCACTACTATTGTCATTTGGATCTACAACATCATTTTTAACTTGTTCAGATAATAAATCCAAGTCGAAGCGCTGCCGAATCATATAAACAAAATCGGCATAGCGAATTTTTTTAATACTATCCCCAATTAACTGATTCGACATAGCTTGATCAAAGTTCTCTGATGATCGTACATTTTGAGTAATTGTAACAAGAACTAAATTATAATTTCTGGAAAGTAATCTTAATTCCTGTACAATTATACCCTGGTTTGTATAATCATCACCTTTATTGGTAGGTGATGATGTAGTCATTACGTCAATATAATCAACAAACAAGCATCTTGTGTTGAAACCTTGTAATTTAAGCGTATCAATAAACTTACAAATATCAGCTGGAGAAAATGAATTTTCATTACAATGTTTCAGTACTACATTAACATTTTTGCCAGTTACTTTTCGAATGGATTCTGTAAGTAAGATGGAGATTAGATCAAATACTTTCTTATCGATTTGATCGTTACTATTGTTCTCCTTTAACAATGCCGCTGATTTAACCCAAGCTTTGCGTACCAGATCCGCATCATAATTACCAAAAATACTTATGAATCTTCTTAATAGTTTGTAACAATCATCTTCAAGCGTGATAAAAACCAAAGTATCATTTGGTTGAAACTCTTTCGCATTACTTACAATAATGCTATACATGAGATTAATTAATAGTATCGACTTAGCATGATTACTAGGCCCACTGATGATTGACAAACTGCTCGATTCAAAGCCACCCACTTCAGTATCAATAAGGTTATAACCAGTTTTGAAGAAGCTATAGCCATTTTGCAAAAAATTAAGAATGTCTCTGGTGATCTTCTTCACTGATGATACATTATTTAAAACAAAATAATCAGATAGATTCTCTTGTTTTGCAATTACTTGCAATTTGCTTAAATCATTATAGGCATCACTAATTGTTTCTTTGTACTGCTTCATTAAATTGAAAACAGAAACATCATCTTTGTTAGCATTTTCTATGAATTGCAACCATTGTACTAATGATTTTTTCACTTCATTTATTTCGTTATAAGCTTGGATAAGTTGAAAAACATAATCTAGAGAAACTCTAAAATCAGTCATGTTTGTTATTCGATTATCACTTACTAGATGCAAAAATTTATCTGTTGTGATATCTCTTTTAGGAAAGTGATTGAGTATATTATCATAAGTTACCAATCTCAGATTTACGTTTTCTCGCATTTCTAAAATACGTTTTGTAATAAATATTAATTTACTAATAACATTATTCGACACTGTAAAAGAATTGGTAGTAAGGTTTCTGACATCTTTACTAATGCTATAAATAAATTTAATTAGAAACTTGGTAACTTCAGTAGCTTTAACATTTAATACTCCACTTAAATCAGCTTGGTATAATAATAAGATACACAATTTCTGGAAAAATTCTTGATTAATAAACTTTGATAAAAATATTGATTGGAAATCTGTTGTTGGCAAAGGTGATAAATTTAAAAGTGGATTATTAATAAAATCTCCTTTGAACGGCAAAACTTACGATAAATTTGCAATTGAAATTACAACATCATCACAATTGATAATGCTTTTACTTTTTGTCTTTTGATTCTTCTTACTACTATTATAATAATAATATCTATATAATATTGTTTATTTATTGCAATTCAACAAAAGCCTGCACTTCTGCACTATCGATTCTCGTCGAAATTATTTTGTGTTTATAAAGTTGTCTTGGTGAAAATTTAAATGGAAACCTAAAAAGTTTAACAGTCGTTCCATCAGCTCTATACGGAAGACAATTATGTGTTGTTCCTGTTAAAAGAATCTTACAAGTATCAAATACACTAGCAATATCGACAAAATGTGATTCATCAGAAATTAACATTTTAGCATTACTTAAAAGAGAAACTGATTTGTCATATGTTAAAGTATTCCTTAAATCAATTATTTTGTCTGGAATAGTGAAAGTGCTTTTTCCAATAACTGTAAATTGTATATCATTAAATTTAGAAATTAAATCAATCCACCAATCATCATCTATTGGATTAAAAATAATATGTTTTGGATTAGTAATTGGATCATATGATATTTGAATTAAACGATCTTTGAGCGGCAAAAACTGCCCAAGCATCACTAAACTAGCGATATCGACTGGATGAATTGAAGTTGAATTAACTAATTGCCACAATGGATGATTCACCGGTGCTAAATTATTGAAAAGTAAAGAATTAGGTCTTAAGTCCTGTGCGAATGTTATATTTGGTATATGTTTAAAAACATGTTGATAAGTTGTTATTACATTAATATTGAATTCTGACATATTTATACCAATGAATCTGATAGTTGGTTCTGAACACAATGCATCAGATAAAGTGCCGTTTATAACTATATCCAATTTCTGTTTATATTTCTTATTTAATGACCATTCCTTCAGATCATTTTCAATTACCATTAGCATTTCATTATGACTATTCGAACCTGCATAATGAATTATAAAAGAATTATGACGGATATCACCAACTAAATTATGAGCATCCATTAAATTCATTCGATTAAATTTATAATCAAGATCAAAAACTTTATACTTATCTTTAAGTACTTGTAAATTAATATACGACTGTTCAAATAAAGCTAACTCATGTACTTCTTCTGGTAATTGAAATAGTTCTTTATGTGTTTTCGAAACAATCATCACTCCAGTATTATAATAAGACCCATTCCAATCGTTTAATTTAACTTGATATTTAGTCAATGCTTCATTTAATTC
>JAUVLT010000066.1 GCA_030600605.1 Mycoplasmatota bacterium | reverse complement strand
GATTTACAATGTAGTTCCTCCACCCATTCTCATTCTTTGCCAAACACCTACTAAGATAGCCAATACTCCTAAGATAAGAACGATAGCTGCAACTAATAACACTGTTGGAACTTTCTTAGAAACTTCATCAATACCTTCTGAGAAGTTAGCTGTTAAATTATCCACTGCCATTTCTTCGGTAGATCCATCTTCTAATAATCCTGCACCTGTTAAAGTTGTTACAATAACAAAAGCAATAATTACTCCGATAACTAATGAAGCTACTCCGAATACCAAGCCAGTAATTAGTCCACCTGTTTGTCCCTTTTTGTTCATTTTATTCAAATTCATTTGAAAAAAGGATTTATAATGTAGTTCCGTCGCCCATTCTCATTCTTTGCCAAACTCCTACAAGTATTGCTAATACACCTAAAATCAAAACTATTGCTGCAACTAATAGAACAGTTGGGATTTTCTTAGAAATCTCATCAATACCCTCCGAAAAGTTAGCAGATAGGTTGTCTACAGCTTCTTTTTCAGTTCCAGCATCAAGTAATCCAGCTCCAGTTAAAGTTGTTACAATAACAAAAGCAATAATTACTCCAATAATTAATGAAGCCACACCGAAAACAAGTCCTGTAATTAAACCTCCAGTTTGTCCTTTCTTGTTCATTGAAAGAAGAGAAGAAATTTTATTCTCCATTTAAATCTTTATACCTCCCTTCAACTCTTTACCAAAAGAACTAAGTCCCATGCTCTTTTTAAAGGATTAATTCTTTTTAAAAATAATGTTACAATGTTACAAAAACTTTTATACTTCCCCTGCCCTTTTTTCAAGAAATAACCATACACCAGAAAAGATTGTTATTACTGTTACAATTATTAATACATCTAATCTTATTAATCCTTCAACAAGTGACATAATAAGTGCAACTAAGAATGTTGAAAGAGATGCAACTACACTCCACATAGGATAATCAGCTGTTCCTATTCTTGCCTTTTGTCTTGAAATTCCCCCTAAGAAAACTACAAAGAATACAAATGCAAGAAGTAAAGGAGCTAATGCTGGAACAGCAGTTATTGTTTCTACTAATATATCGTCTGCTCCTGTTGTTGCATTCGGTAAATTATATAACGCCATTTTAAATAGGTGACCTCCCAATCCAAGATTTCCAAACAACCATAGCCATAATAAAAACTATTATTCCAATAAAAGTAGTCATAAATATTCCAAATCCACTTCCACTTCCAAAGATTTTAACATATCCTACTTTTATTATATTCTTTACCACAGGAACAGCAGAAACAGGAGTTATTGCAAATTGACCACCGCTAGGGGTTGTTTCTCCAGTATCTATTGAAGATTCTATAATAGATTGATAAGTGCTTTGAGAACCACTTTTAAAAGCAGATAAATTTTCCTCAACCTTTGTTTGTAAATTCATAATTTCAGGGTCATCAGCAACACTTATGTCTGCATCATTATCGTCTGCAAAATTAATAGCAAAGCTTATTATTGCTACTGAAAAAAGTCCAATCATTATTAATGCGATAACATATTGTGTTTGTGCTGTCATTTAAGTCCTCCTACTCCCTTTAATTATAACTATGATTACTGCCATTACAAAGAATAATATTGTTGCTGTTGCTCCTATAAACCCTTCATTTGCAACAAGGTTTAATGCGAATAATAAACCAACTCCAACCATTAAGAATATTACGGTAAATATTGGATTATCACTTGCTCCTGCTCCTATTAAAGTAATCATTACAAACAAAGCTAAGAAAACAACACTAACCCCATAAATATCTTTAGGATTTTGATCTAACTTAACTTGCCCTTGTCCTTGAAGATTTCCTGCTTTGTATAATTTAGCACTCATTGTAGAGTTTCCAAAAGTAGAAGGAACAACACAAGACAAAGTTCCAGAAGAGCTTAAAAGACTATCAGTGCAAATTTCTGTTCCAAGAGAATCTGTAGTTGTTACATTAAGAGTTATTGTTTGAATTGTTCCACTTGGAACATTAAATATACTTGTAATAATTCTTGTATCATTATCATACCCTAATGTAAAACTAAAATCTTCTGCTTCTTCATAATCAGGGACAACGATTGTTTCAGAGAAAGCATTTAAATCTATTTCACAACTTGCAACTAATGGGGTTTGACAAATAGCAATTACATCTGTAAAAGTTTCAAGAATAACACCATATTTTACAACTTCAAAATTATAAACAACTTCGTTTAAAACCAAGTGAGCAAGGGTTTCTCCTCTTTTATCTGTTATTGGAATTTCTACAATTTTATAAGCATTTTCATCAACATATTTTCTATAAACTTTTATTAAAGCATCTTCAACAGGAAGGAAAGAAGAATCTCTAAATATTATTTTAAATACTTGAGAATCAGTTTCATTTAAATCATAAAGGTCTATTTCATTTAAAAAGTTTGTAGAATTTGCTGTTTCATTTTGAATATGATATAATTTTTGAACATAACCTGTTGCTTTATATTGGACTTGCATATCATAGCTAAATTGTCCACCTGTTGAAAGATTATTATTTAAACAAACTGTAAAAGGATTAACAGAAGTATATGTTTTATTATAGCTTTGAATTAAATTAGAAGTTGCATACCCATAAATTTGAAGGTTTAACCTCGCTGTTGTGCTTGTTAACTTTGATAAATTTTCTTCATTCCTTATCGTAAAGTTATAAAAAGTTGAATTATGAGTAGAACAATCGTCTATTCCAAGATTTAGAACAGTTTGGTTTTGACTTGTTACATTATATTCAAGAGAACCTTGTGTAAGCATCCAATAAAAAGATTTATTAGTATCTGCACTTACAGCTGGAGCAATAATTGTTTCAGTTACAGTAAAATTATTAACACCATGATTTGAAATTGTTCCAACATTATTTGTATTATTATATCTTAAACTTGCAGAAGTTATATCTGAACCATTTGTTATAAAAGTTGCTGAAAAAGTAGAAGATAATCCCTCATAATTTTCAACATCATAAGTTTCTTCTTTTAAGAATAATTGATAATTCCAAGTAACAATAGAACTGTTTAATAATCCAGAGGTGTCGTTTGCATAAAATGTTAAAACTTTATTCCTTCCATCAGTTATATTTATATTAGTTTGATTGTCTGAACAAGTTACACTTGTATTTGTTCCATTCCAATTATACCAACAAGAATCTAAATTAGTATCATTTACAGACCAATTTAAAGAAAGGTTTGTATTTTGTTTATGATATATAATTGTTCCAGTAGGATATATTATTTTAGTTACAGGAGAAATAGTATCAACACTAAAAGTTCTTGTAGTTGCTGTTGTGCTTTTTGAATTATTATCAAATGCTTCTATTGTCCAATTATAATCTCCATCATTAAAAGTTTTATCAAAAATATAATATGTTCCATTAAAACCACTTGAATTTGTTTCATTAATTATTCCATTTAAATACAAACTCCCATTCATTAAATTAATATCATCACTTAATGTTGCATTAAAAGTTATGGTCTTTGAAGTTGAATTGTAAGTATCTATTGGGGAATTAAGAGTTACTATTGGAGAAGAATCAGCAGAATAAGCCATTCCACTTCCCCCATTATATAAATTTACTATTTCTGCTGAAGTTAAAGTTCTATTCCAATAACTTAACTCATCAATAAATCCATCCATATAACTTGCACCTCCTCTCCCAATATTTAAATTAAAATCAAATGCTCCAGAATAAGAATTACAACTAATTTCATGAGCAGAGTTTAAAAAAATTGAAACATTATTACCATCTCTCATAGCAACTATATGATACCATGTATCTACAGAAAGAGTTGTTGCCCCTGTAATATCACCACAACTCCAACTCGCACCATTTCCAGCATGAATAGAAAGACTTGCTCCATCAACCCAACCTGTTCCAATAGATAAAGTTTGGTCATCTGTTCCACCAATTATAGGAGCATTATTTTCATTTGGTAAAGCATCAAACTTTACCCAACCACTCCAAGTCCAATCATAAGATTTCATATTAATATTTGTTGTAGCATAATCTCCATTAGATTGATAAGTTGTTGAGTAACTCCCTAATTTCTTTGTTGAACTAAAAGTTCCACTCCCTTGTAATGTTGCATCATTATCACCATCCACTCTATCTACTATGTTAGTTCCAGTGCCAGTTTCCATATCATAATAAGCCATATGTTTTACATTTAAAGAAGAACTCCAACTTGCCCATTCGTCTATTTCCTTTCCAAATAATGTAGGAATCCATTCAACATAATCATTTATTTGGACTTCTGTAAATATTCCTACAATTACTTTTCCTTTCTTTAATGTTTTAATATCTAAATCTTTCCACACTTCTTTTTCTTCTTTATGCGTTCCAACAACTTCATAAGAACAAGATTTAGTTCCATTTAAACTTAAACTACAAACATCTTCATAATCATTAACTTCTACTAATTCAGTTGTTAAATATTTGTAATCAAAATCTCTATTTATTTCATTCCAGTCATTATTTAAATCAAAGAATTCCATTTTCTTAAAAGCATTTGAATAACCATCATCAAATAAATCTATTTCAAACTCTGCTACCTTTTGATAACCTGCCCCTACATGATAATTTAGGGGGGTGTTAAGTTGAATTGTAGAAATATCTTTTCCCAATCCAAAAATATTTTTAATTGTAATTGTTTTAGTTTCTTTATCATATTGTTTTACATTATCAAAGGTAAAAACTTCTGCTGAAATTGGGACGATACAAAGTATAGCTACTACTAAAAAGATAGCCCAGTGTGGCTTAAAATAGCTTTTCCTCGTCATATTTTGCTGTGTTTTACCTATTTCTGTCATATACCAAAACCTCCCTGATGTTCTCCCTGTTTCCCTGCAAATATATAAATTCCAACTATGAAAGCTATTACTGATAATATCCATGGAGAATGTAATAACATAAATGACATTGCTGTTTGTTCTTGTAATCCTTCCCCTATTACTTCGTCGGAAGAATTATACAAATCTTCATACATATTACTCATGATTACTGCCCCAAAAATCAGCAAGACTATGAAAACAAAATAAAGCCCAATATAAACAGGATTGGGATTAAAATTA
>JAUVLT010000091.1 GCA_030600605.1 Mycoplasmatota bacterium | reverse complement strand
TAATTTTAATCCCAATCCTGTTTATATTGGGCTTTATTTTGTTTTCATAGTCTTGCTGATTTTTGGGGCAGTAATCATGAGTAATATGTATGAAGATTTGTATAATTCTTCCGACGAAGTAATAGGGGAAGGATTACAAGAGCAAACAGCAATGTCATTTATGTTATTACATTCTCCATGGATATTATCAGTAATAGCTTTTATAGTTGGAATTTATATATTTGCAGGAAAGCAGGGAGAACATCAGGGAGGTTTTGGTATATGACAGAAATAAGGAAAAAACAGCAAATTCCTACGAGGAAAAGCTATTGTAAAGCACAAGGAGTAGAGAAAAAGATATTCTTAACCTTAGTGTTAGCTGGATTTATACTACTTTTTATTCCAATGATTAGTGCAGTAGAATGGGATAATGTTAAAAGATATGACAAAGAAACTAAAACAATTACAATTAAAAATACTTTTGGATTAGGAAGAGATATTTCTACAATACAATTACTAACACCTTTAAATGTAGAAGTTGGTGCAGGTTATCAAAAGGTAGCAGAGTTTGAAATAGAATTATTTGATGATGATTATACAGATGCTTTTAAAAAAATGGAGTTCTTTGATTTAAATAATGATTGGGAAAAATTTGAAAGAAATTTTGATTACAAATATTTGACAACTGAATTAGTAGATGTTAATGATTATGAAAATGTTTGTAGTTTTTCAATTAATGGAACTAAATCTTGTTCTTATGAAGTTGTTGGAACACATAAGGAAGAAAAAGAAGTGTGGAAAGATTTAGATATTAAAACATTAAAAAAAGGAAAAGTAATTGTAGGAGTATTTACAGAAGTTCAAGTAGATGATTATGTAGAATGGATACCCACTTTGTTTGGAAAAGAAATAAATGAATGGGCTAATTGGGAAGCAAGTTTAGAAGTTGGTTTAATTTCTTATTATAAACTTGACGAAACAACAGGAACAAATGCTGAAGATATTCATGGAACAACTAATGGAACATATATAGGAAATTTACCAACAGCAGTTACAGGATTAATTGAAAATGCTCAAGATTTTGATGGAACAAATGATTTTATAAATATAGCAGATATAGACCCTACAAATTCTTTTTCTATTCAAACATGGGTTAAAAGTTGGGGTAGTAGTGATAGTCAAGTGCTAGTAGGACATTTTGGAGCAACAGTAGAAGGGGCATGGTATCTTCGTCTTAGAGGAACTCAAGACGATGTTACAATGAGATTAATAACAAGTGGTGGTGATAGTGATGTGTTCACAAATGGAACTCTTCCTTCAAATACTAATTGGTTGCATATTGTTATGGTATATGACCAATCAAATTTAAAGATATTTCTTAATGGAGAAGTGAGAGTAAAAGAAGCTTTATCAGGAACTCATAGTAGAAATGATAACACAACAATAGGAGCTCTTACAACAGGAGGAGATTGGAAACCAGAAGCTTTAATTGACGAAATTGCTATATGGGATAGAGCAATTACATTAGAAGAAATATCTAATTTGTATAATGGAGGTTTAGGTTTAAAATATGGTTCATATAGTAATTCCCCAATAGTAACTTTAAATTCTCCAGTTGATATTTATAATTCAACTTCTTCAAGTATAACTTTTAATGCAACAGCAAGTGATGATATTAATTTAATAAATGTTTTATTATATTTAGATGGTGTTATAAATGAAACAAATTCAAGTGGATTTAATGATACTTATTATTATTTTACAAAAACATTTCACGATGGAGATTATAATTGGACAATAAAAGCTACAGATAATGCTTCACAAAGCACAACAGCAACCACAAGAACTTTTACTGTTGATACAGTAAACCCAAAACTTAAAGTAATATATCCTACAGGAACAATAACATTCCATGAAAAAAATACAAACCTTTCATTAAATTGGTCTATAAATGACACTCATTTAGATAGTTGTTGGTATAATTGGAATGGAACAAATATAAGTGTAACTTGTTTAGATAATCAAACCAACATAAACATAACTGATGAAAGAAATAAAGATTTAACATTTTATGCAAATGATTCTTTTGGAAGGTTAAATAGTTCTACAATTACTTGGAATTATCAATTATTTTTAAAGGAAGAAACTTATGATAGTGAAGTTTATGAAGGATTAACTTCTACTTTCTCTACAACTTTTATAACAAATGGTTCAGATATAACTTCTGCAAGTTTAAGATATAATAATACTAATTATGTGGGGGCAATTTCAGACCATGGTTCTGATAATTTTACTGTATCTAAAACAATTACTGCTCCAGCTGTAAGCACAGATACTAATAAATCGTTTTATTGGATGATTACACAAGGTTCTTTAAAATATAATATAACAAGTCAAAATCAAACTGTTTTAAATCTTGGAATAGACGATTGTTCTGTTCATACTAACACTTTTTATAATTTTACGATGAAGAATGAAGAAAATTTATCTAAATTAACAAGCACAACAGCGAGGTTAAACCTTCAAATTTATGGGTATGCTACTTCTAATTTAATTCAAAGCTATAATAAAACATACACTTCTGTTAATCCTTTTAGAGTTTGTTTAAATAATAACCTTTCAACAGGAGGACAATTTAGTTATGATATGCAAGTCCAATATAAAGCAACAGGTTATGTTCAAGAATTATATCATGTTCAAAATGAAACAACAAATGCTTCAAATTTTTTAAATCAAATAGACCTTTATGATTTAAATGAAACTGATTCTCAAGTATTTAAAATAATCTTTAGAGATTCTTCTTTTCTTCCTGTTGAAGATGCTTTAATAAAAGTTTATAGAAAATATGTTGATGAAAATGCTTATAAAATTGTAGAAATTCCAATGACAGATAAAAGAGGAGAAACTCTTGCTCACTTAGTTTTAAATGAAGTTGTTTATAAATTTGAAGTAGTAAAATATGGTGTTATCCTTGAAACTTTTACAGATGTAATTGCTATTTGTCAAACCCCATTAGTTGCAAGTTGTGAAATAGATTTAAATGCTTTCTCTGAAACAATCGTTGTCCCTGATTATGAAGAAGCA
>JAUVLT010000049.1 GCA_030600605.1 Mycoplasmatota bacterium | reverse complement strand
CTTGAAAAAGTAATTAAAAAGATGATAAGTATTTCGCAATTATTGAAAGTAAAGGTAAAGAAATTGAGATAGAAACTGACTACATACCTTTAAGCACAGGTCGTTCTCCTAGCTTTGGCAACTTAGAATTGGATAAACTAGGTATCAAATATTCTAATATGGGAATAGGTGTAAATGATGATTTTCAAACTAACGTTGATAACATTTACGCAATTGGGGATGTTACCGGAATTTTAATGCTTGCTCATAAAGCAACTTATGACGGATACAAAGCTGTTAGTCATATTTTAAATAATGATATGAATATAAACTTTAATCAAGTACCTAGTGTTGTTTTTAGTTTTCCTGAAATAGCAACAGTAGGACTCACAGAACAAGAACTAGTTGGACAAGTATATCGAACAAATAAGTATCTATTTAAAACTAACGCTAAAGCTCAATGCTTAAATGAAACTGATGGTTTCATAAAGATGATTGTAGATCAAAATGATATCTTAGTGGGTTGTCACATAATTGGGGCTCATGCGTCAGATTTAATTCATGAAGTTACTTCAATTATGTATAAAAAAATAAATATTAACGAATATAAAAATATTATCCATGCTCATCCAACTATAAGTGAAGTAGTAGGAGAGTGTATTAAAGGATTTCGTTAAGAAGACTATAGAACCTAAAAAAAACACCAACAATGTTGGTGTTTTATATGGTTATTCTAAGAAAAACTCACTTGTATCAAATACCCAATTATCAATATTCGATATTAGTGTATCAAATACCGGAATATTTCTAAATTTATCTTGGAAATTTGCTTGTGGTATTTTTTCAATTCTAAATCTATTTGTACTATCAGGTGTTGTAGGTATTGCCTGTCCTGAGGAGTTTATATAACCTCGATAGCTATTAATTACAATTCCATCAACAGCAATACTCGATTCATCATCTAAGAATATTTCATATCCAGTTCCGAGTCCTCTAGCAAACAATGCTCCTTCAATATGCATTTTACCATTTACAGCATCAATCCACATTGATTTTTCTGTATAGAAGAATGCAGCGAACACTGCAGGAGCTGTTGAGTTTACATGACTAACAAAAATTTCTTCAATAATAATATTATCCTTACTTAATAATGAAAAACCGTCATTATTACCTTGGGTAACAAATCCCTCATCATCATCAAAATTCATGTATGTTTCTCCAAAAACGAAAAATGTACCTTCAACATCAATTGTATTACCTGTGAAATATAAATTACCAGTGACAACAAATGTTCCTTCTAAATTTAATGTAAGTGCTGAGGCGTTATTAATTATTAAATCACCAAGGATTATTAAAGATTCATCATCTTTTAATTTTACATCATATGCTATAGTAACGTTACCGTCATAAACTGGAGAAAAATCTTTAAAGTTATGAGTTTGTGAAAAGTCCCAATTTGAATCATATGTTATTTCAATAAATGGGGTAGTAGGTATTGGCTTTACTGGTTGACCGTTAGGCTTGTATTCAATCTCTGCAGAATCAGCTAGAACTTCAGTAGCAACATCATTTAAGGTTGCTATTGTATTATTCATTGGTCGACTATCTGTCGGTGCTTCAGTATGAAGATATTCAATTGCAAATTCATCATAATCAAAAGTTCCAAAGAAATCAGATATAGTATCTTCTGCAAGTTCACCTTGATCAGGTAGAGAACTACCCTCTACATTGATATAGTTTGATTCAAGAATTTGAAAAGGATTTGGAAAAACATTAGTATCATAACAGTCTGATGTTGTTTCACAGAATAAGTATGAAGCGGTTGAGTATACTGTGGATGCAACACTCGCTGGTGTAAGAATTGGAAATACTGCTGAACTAGTAGGTGTTATTTGTTGAGTTGTTGTTCCTGATCTAATATAAGGAGCAACTGAAGCTAGGAATACTTCATTACCATATAGCCATATTTCATCATAATATCCACCATTCATTATTAAAGACTCATTAGTACCCAATGAGAAATCAAATGGGTTTAGTTCTGCAGCAGCAGTACCACCGTTAGATACATAAGAGAATTTTACTAATTCAGAAGTGCCATCAGCTAACTCGTATGCAAATCTAAATATTCTTGATTCATGGTCGCCAACAGTAGTGAAATTACAAGGTATATCATAAGGTGCTTTACATGATTCGTCACTCACGCTTAATCCTAGATATTTAGCTTCAACTAAAGCTATTTCAGTATTGACATAATTAGTCAATGCAGTTGTAGAATCAACGTAGGCTTCAAATTCACTAATCGCTTGTCTAATAATTCCTTTTGCTAAGTTTTCATCGTTTACTTGCGCTAGTTTTACGGTAGTAGAACCAGCTAAGTTAACACTTAATTGGGTCATTGTTGTCATTGAGAACGTCAAAATAGTGATAACTATGAGTGCTACACTCATTACGCTACCACGCTGATTTTTAATAGGAGATTTCCTAAAAAACTTTTTAATTCTCTTTAACATTCAATCACCTCCAACTAAATATTATAACATGAGTTGGTTCTTGACTTCAACTTAAATGATTATCGTTGTTACAAATTCTTGAGGACTTAAAAAGCCTCCACCACTTAGTTCAATGGTTATATTAAGTGTTAGTTTTAATATTCCTTGTTCACAAGGTTCATCAATCCCAAAACTACATACAGAATTATCTATTGGTATTAATTCAATTTTTGAACCAGTAGTTATGAATACATTCGCACTATGGATTACTTCACCATTATAGGTGATTTGTTCATTTGTTTTATCTAAAATTAAGATATCAATTATTGGATTAGGAGCTGAATAGTCCTTTACAATAACATTATCATCATCCGTAGTTATATCATATAAATGAGTAATATGAATAACAGTTTGTGTCGCACTGTCCTCTTTTAATTCAAGTTGTTGAGGACCTAATTCAAAGACACTAAACTGAATAAATTCAGCTATATAATAACTTTCATTCAACATTGCATTATCAGCATCAAATCTTGCTTTTGCGTTTAATGACATTACAAGTACTGACATTAACATTGATATTACGATACTACCAACTACGATAGAAATTATTAATTCTAATAAAGTTACACCCTTTTCATCAAGTTTTACATTTATATTATTCATCAAAGAGCACCCCACTTAAGATAACTACAGATACTGGATCTTGATAGTATTCAATCCAGACAGTTACTCTAAGTAAACTTGGGTTGGCTTCAGTTGATGGTGGTATTGCATTAATTTCATTTCGAACTTCTATTGGTATATCTGCTTCGTTACCATAAAGAATAGCAATTGTTTCTGACGATAAATTATAATCGTATATAAATACCCTATATTCACCATCTGTTAATATGAGATTACTCCAAATTAAATTGAAGATAGTAGTACAAAGTGTTCTATCAGCTTCAGTATCTAAAGTTGAGCAGGTAGTAGAATTTAATTCGATGAAATATGTTCCACCAGTATTTGCTGCATCGACTTTAGCATCTAAATCAGTAAAATCAAGTTTATCTAGGCCGTACATCGTTCCATCTGCAATGCTTGTAGCACTTCGACGATAGTGCAAGCGGTCATTAATTTCAATATTATTAACTAAAGTAACAGTTAATGGCCAAATTATTACACTTGAAATGAAGATAATTGCAAGTAATTCGACAAGGGAGAATCCTTTATTGTTACGTAACATTCTATACCTCCTCTCACATTATTTATTATAATAAATAGATATGGATATTTTATGAATTTTTCTCAATATATTATATCACTTAATCTATATTTTGTAAATAAATGGTTAAAATGAAAAAAAAAACATATTATTTTGTAAAGATAGCCCTTTTATAGTATAATTGTTATGAATATAAAAATAGTTGGGGTGATTACATGAATTCACAGTTTAAGAATAGCAATCTTGGATTTTATCTTTATGCTATGATTATTATTATTATCGCTGCTGCTTCTATTTTTGTTTTTTGGTATATGGTCAAAGGATATAAACTTGGAACATATCCCGAAAATACGATTTTAGGAAGTGTCTATTTAGGTGGTATAACAGAAGAAGATGTTGAACCAAAATTAATTAATAGAATTGAAAGATGGCTTAACGACGAGACTATCGTTTTTGAAGTTACCTATCAAGGATACAGTTATGAATTTGATAGAGAACTATTTTATTTTGATATTGAAACTTCCATTTTCTATTTGGACAGTGGAGTAACAAATGAACTTGTTGTAAGATATCAAGGAACTGATCGACACGATATTATTAATGATATCGAAGGTTCTCAGTTCTTATTACATAGTGGTGCTGTGTTTGACATGGAAAGATTGATTAATGATATTTTAAATGATGCTGGATATATGAAATCATTTTCAAGTAAGAAATTAGAAGATTACATTATAAATGAAACAGAAGCATATGGTCCAATTAATTCTGTGACTATAACGATTCCAGAAGGGATGCTTGTTGATGATATGATTTCCGGAATAAATAGTCAATTTGATGATTCAAAAATCATTATTGGAAGTAAAGAGTTATTTGATGTAGTTGATACTTTTAGTAGTAGTTTATCAGATAGTGAAATGACAGTTTTATCCACAGGAATGCTTGCCTTAATATTAGAAACTAATTTTGCAATTAACGAAGTACATTATGTTCCTATTATTGATTATATTAATTACAATATTAATACTTTCCCTAATTTCGGGCATAATGCTGATATCGCACAAAATCTTGGAGATAGTTTTTCTTTCTATAATCCTAATGTTACAGAATACTATTTTACTTTAGTTAAAGATGATGATACAACAGCAACATTAACATTAGTAGGACTTAAATTTGTTGATAATATTGTTGTAACTATTGATAAAAAACCAATCGAATACATTACTCAAACAACTGATAAATGGAATATAATTCAATTTGGTTACAAGGGAGCTATTGTTGAAGTTACTAGAACTATTACAAATATTTATGGTGTTGTCATTTATGAAAAGGTTATTGTATTTGAGTTTTATCCACCAATCAAAGAAATTATTTTAGAACCTTAATATTATATTTTAAAGGGGTGTAGTTGATGGCTAGAAATGTGCAAAAGAGATTAGGAGATGTTTTATTTGAACAAGGTGTAATTACTGAAAAACAAATAAACGAAGCTCTCCGAAAAAGAGAAAAAGGAGAAAAAATTGGGGAAGCATTAATTAGATTTGGGTATGTAACTGATTCCCAAATAGTTGATGCACTTGAAAAGTCGTTAGGGATTAAAAGGATTAATATTCAATTAGTTTATATTGATGAAAATGTTCTTAAATTACTAGATGAAAATTTTGTTACTAAAGCGAAAATTATGCCGATTAATATTCATGGGCGTCGTATTGTTATAGCAACAAATGATCCACTTGATTTTCCAACAATTGAAAATGTTAGATTACGTACTGGAATGAATGTTGAAACAGTACTTGCTACTAAAAATGATATTGAAACAGCCATAGCTAGATACTATGGATTTTCAAAGACTTTAAAATCGCTAGGTATTGAAGTAAAAGAAGAGAAAAAAGATTCTGAGAAATTTTATGAAGAATTACTGACAGATACTGAAGCAGATGCTAATGAATCTCCAATTATTCAGCTTGTAAATCAAATATTACTTACTGCTGTAAAAACAGAAGCGTCGGATATTCATATAGATCCTGCTGACATTGAATTCAAGATTAGATATCGAGTTGATGGTATCCTTTCAACTGAAAGAGTTTTACCAAAAGTAATTTTACCAAAATTGATTTCTCGTATAAAAGTAATGTCACATATGGATATTACTGAAACTAGAAAACCACAAGATGGTCGAATTAAAACAATCATTGAAGGTCGACCAATTGATCTTCGTATCTCGATGTTACCAACTGTACGCGGTGAAAAAGCAGTTTTACGTGTACTTGATTTATCAAGAGATAACGCTGGATTAGATCGTTTAGGACTTTCAGATAGTGAAAAAGATTTATTTACTAAATTAATATCTAGAGCAAATGGAATCCTGCTAGTTAGTGGACCTACAGGTAGTGGGAAAACAACTACATTATATGCTTGTTTAGATCAACTTAATACGGAGGATGTTAATATTGTCACAGTTGAAGACCCTGTAGAAATCGAGCTAGAAGGAATTAATCAAGTAAACGTTAATCCTGAACTTGATTTTACATTTGCAAATGCTTTACGTTCAATCTTACGTCAAGATCCAAACATTATAATGGTTGGGGAAATACGTGATACTGAAACAGCATCTATCGCAGTTAGTGCTTCATTAACTGGACATTTGGTTTTAAGTACGATCCATACAAATAGTGCTGTAAAAACAATTACACGTTTAATTGATATGGGAATTGATGCTTTTTTAGTTGCTTCATCACTAAGTGGTGTAGTTGCCCAAAGACTTGTTAGAGTGGTATGTCCTCACTGTAGCATTGAGGAAACACCATCATTAAATGAAAAAGAAATCTTTGCGCGTCATAACATTGAAATAAAGAAAGTAAGAAGAGCAGTAGGGTGCGATTTATGTGGAAACAAAGGATATAAAGGACGTACTGCTGTATTTGAAATATTAGATGTAAATGATAAAATTGTGAAAATGGTATCAAATAATGCTAAAGAATATGAAATCTTAGAACAAGCTAAAAAAAATGGTACTAAATTATTAATTGAAGCTGGTCTTGAAAAAGTAAAAAAAGGTATTACAACACTAGAAGAAGTATTGCGAATCAGTTTAGATTAGAGGTGCAATAAATGATTATATATGATTATAGATATCGTGCAAAGAGACTTAAGGATGGTAAAGTAGTAAAAGGTATTACTGAAGCTCCATCAAAAGCTATGGTTGAAAGATTTTTGATGGAACAATCATTAAAACCGATTGAAATTTACCAACATAAATCAATTATGCAAGCATTAAACAGAATAACAATTGGAGCGGTAATTTCAGAGAGAAATTTAATCTTTTATTTGAAACAATTATCCTCTTTATTGCATGCTTCAGTTAAACTAAATGAAGCATCAGAAATTCTTGCGACTCAACAAACAAATAAAAATATTCGTCGAATACTTTATGGTATTTACTATGAAGTTAATAGTGGTCAAACACTGGCCGAAGCTTACGCTGAATATCCTAAAGATTTTCCACAAATACTTGTCTCAATGGTTGGAGTGGGTGAACAAACGGGGGATTTAAAAGGTGCAATAAAGAATATTATTGGTTATTTTGAAGCGCAATATAGATTAAAAGCTTCAATAAAATCAACAATGATGATGCCAATGATTTATATCGGTGTTGGATTTGGTGTAGCTGCCTTTTTAATGTTAGCAGTAATGCCTAATTTTGTTAGTATGTTTGATTCAGTTGAAGGAGTCGAAATGCCAGCAATAACTGCCTTTTTTATTAATACTGGTGATTTAATTCAAGCTAACTTAATGTTGTTAATAATAGGGATACCATTACTTATAGTCTTATTTAAGTATTCAAAAAAGAAGTTCGAACCATTTCAAACATTTTTATCATATATAATGATTAAAATGCCGATAATAAGTGAGGTTACTAAACTTAATAATCTTTCAAGAATTGCCTCTACTTTATCACAAATGCTAAATAATCATGTACCACTTCAAGATTCTTTAGCTACAACTTATGATACTCTAGGAAATAAAATATATCGTGACTTAATTGTGCAAGCACAAAAGAATGTAAATGCTGGGGAATACATGAGCCAAGCGTTTGAAAATCATTACGCAGTTGATGTTGTATTTGCAAGAATGGTTAGTGTTGGAGAAAGAACTGGTGAACTCGGTCAAATGCTTAAAAATTTATCAGATTTTTATGATGAAGATAGTGAAGTTAAAATTGAAAGACTTAAAAAAGCAATTGAGCCAATCTTAATGATTTTTATATTCTCGCTTATTACTATCATGTTACTTGCTGTAATGTTACCAAGTTTATCATTTACACAGCAAATATAAGTTAAAAACTAACAAATAGCCTATTTTTGTCATTTTTTAAGGTTTTATATTGACACAAAGCCATTAAAATGATATATTACAAGCAGTAGTTGGTAAATAAACTATTTAAAATATATAGCTTTACAAAACAAAAAAGAGAGGAAAGAAGAAAATGATTAAAAATAATAAAGGGGTAACTCTTGTTGAGTTACTAATCGTTATCGTTGTAATGGGAATAATTGCTGCATTCTCTATCCCTGCAGTAGGAACAATTATTTCAAACACACAAAAAGATGCTGTTTTAGCAGATGCATTATCAATAGAAAATGCTGCAAAATTGTA
>JAUVLT010000046.1 GCA_030600605.1 Mycoplasmatota bacterium | reverse complement strand
TCATGTGCACCAAGCATCTTTACATCAACAATTAGCATCTCACTATCCAATGTCTCACTCATCCAATTGCTATAATCATTAGTCGAAGATTTATGATTAACTGATACTACAGGAATATTTATTCCTACCACAAAAGAAATTATTATAGCTCCAAGCAATAATAAAAATCGTTTCATAATTTTAAATATTTTCATCATTTTACCTCCGTTGTTTCATTATATTTATTATATCACAAGCAAAAAGAAAAAAACAGGTAATAAACAAGTAAAACAAAAGCCCACAAGGGCTTTGTTATCTTACGCATATCATTAGTTGTAATTGCTTGTGATACGACTCGTTGTTCTGTATTCTAAACGAACAATATACTTGTTTTAATATATTAGCCTGATTAAAAAAATAAGTATATCGAAGAAACTACAAAAAAGAAGGTTATCGACAATGATAACCTTCTCTACATATATTTACTTCTCTTTCTTCTCACCTAAACTGTCAGTTACAGCTTTAGCTAAATTAACAAATTCAGATGGCATCATGATTAAAGTAGTAGTATTTTGTTCTGAGCCTACTTCTGTAACCATTTGCATTCTTCTTAGTTCTAATGACATTGGGTTTTTCGCTATCACAGAGGCAGCTTCTGTTAGTTTAGCAGCTGCTTCTTGTTCAGCTTCTGCTTTAATGATTCTAGCTCTTTTTTCTCTAACTGCTTCTGCTTCTTTAGCCATAGCTCTTTGCATGTCTTTTGGTATCTCTACATCTTTAATATCTATTGAAGATACTTTTAATCCCCATTCATCACTTACGTGATCTACTATTTCACTAATAGCTACATTAATAGAAGTACGATCATTTAAAACTTCATCAAGATTATGTTGTCCAATAACATTTCTTAAAGATGTTAATGCTTTTTGGCCGATAGCATGTTGATAGTTTCTTACTTTGATAATAGCTTTTTCAGGAAATTCTACTCGGTAATAAAGTACCGCATCAATTCTAATTGTTACTGAATCCCTAGTAACTGTTTCTTGACTAGCTATATCTAATGTTCTTACTCTTAAATCTGCTTTTTTTTTTAAATCTATTAAAGGTATTATCCAATAAATACCAGGGCCTTTAATATGTTTGAATCTACCTAGTCTAAATACAACACTTCTTTCATATTCTCTATCTATTCTTATTCCGCATAAGAATATGATAAATAATATTACTAATACAATTATTATTGTTTCCCACATTTTAATCATCTCCTTTTCATTTCTTATGATGTATTATCATTATAACATGTAATACTAAGGATACAAAGCAACATGTTCTTTATAATTGGTCTATAATTAGTGATTAATTCGTTATTTTTATTCAAACTACATCTAGATTATTGATACAGTAAAATTTCCAAAAATCTTTTATACAAAATATAGAAAAATGGATATTCTGAAAAAAACATTCCCGATTATCCATTTTCATTTCCTTTAATTCGTAATATTTATTTTGTAAATTGTTAGTATCATACTAATCATTAAACCTAGTTTATCTACTTACTAATTTTCGACCAACAATTTCAGCAGCCTTTATTAATGGGTACCCAGCAGGTGATGCTGTTAACATTGGTTGTGTTCCTATTTGAGAACATAACAAATCAGAAACTGTCATCTTATTTTGAATAATAAAACCAAGTACATTTGTTAATTCTCCTATACTTGTTCCACCAACTACTTCTCCACCTAATATTAATCCATTGCTTGCATTAACAACAAGTTTACATGATTGAAAATGTCCATTATTTAATTTTCCGGGATGTCTATCCATTCCTTTAAACATACCTGTACTTATCTTAAATCCTTCAGAAGATGCTTTTTTCTCTGTCATTCCAGCAACACCAAACGAAGTATCACCAATATTAGTCGAGTAAATTCCAATAGTTCCATTAAAAGTTTTTATTGTCGATAACTCATATAAATTCATTCCAGCAACACGAGCTTCAGCACAAGCTGTAGATGCTAACATAATAGGAGTTATTTTTCCTGTAACAAAATCTCTTTTTTGAGCACAATCTCCAGCTGCAAAAATATCTGGTTGATGAGTTCTCATAAAAGTATCAACTTTAATAGAACCTTGTTTATTAACACTAATACCTGATTCTTTTGCTAACTCAATATTTGGTACATATCCAATTGATAAAACAACAGCATCAACAGCAACTACATCTCCATTTTCAAATAATAGTGATTCAACTTTACCGTCTCCTTGAATTTCTTTCACTTTTGTTCCCGATAAGATTTTTACACCTCTTTGAGTTAAAAGATCTTCAGCAATCACGGATGTTTCTTGATCAAATGCTGCACCTAAAATATGCCCTTGAGTTTCAACTAATAATACTTCTTTATCACTTTTATTTAATTCATCTGATAATTCAACTCCAATAAATCCTGCCCCAATAACAGCAACTTTCTTAAGTCCTTTTATTTTTGTTTGGAAATTATCTAAATATTCTTTATTTTTTGGAACAATAAATACGTTATCCAACTCTGTTCCTTTAATAAACTTTGGAACAAATGGCTTTGAGCCAGTAGCTATAATCAATTTTTCATAATAAATCTCTGTTTCATCTTTTGTGTTTAATTTATGTCCTTCTACATCAATATTTAAAACTTCATCAACCTTAATATCTATTCCTAGATTGATAAGTCCTCCATCAGGCATTACATTACTATTCGAAGTACCTAAAGTACCGAATATGTAAGGTATTCCACAAGGAATCATAACTTTTTCTTCTTTTCTAATTACCAATACATCTTTGTCAGGGTAATGAGACTTAGCTGTCATAGCCGCAACTACTCCTGCTGCACTACCACCAATTACTACTACATCCATATTAATTCTTTTCATCTTTTTCTCCTTTATTTATTAAAAATCAATTATATTGTACTACTTTTTTTTACTAACGCAAGCAATTTAATAAAGTATTATTAATAATATTTATGCATAAAAACCCATTAGAATATTGATTTGCAAAAAGAATTAAACTATACTGGAGATAACTCCGATTTTTAAAAAAGGGTGTGAATGATAATGACTAAAAATAATGAAATACAAAAAAAGGAATAAGAATACAAAAATTATGTTTTTGAAATGGATATGTTATTCGTTAGAAAAATGATTATAATATCAGGACTTTTGTATTGTACTTTTATAATATTAGATTACTTTGTTGCATATGAATACCTATTACTGTTTTTTTACATTAGATTTTTGATGGTTTTACCTTTATTCATTATTTCTTATGTGTTCTCATACACCAAAAGATTTCAGAGTTATTACTATCTTCTTCTTTCTGTATCCTTGTTTGCTTGTGGAGTTGGATGTTCGTTAATGATTGTTTTACAACCTGAAAACATTAGTTACTATGGTGGAATGTTTTTAATAATTTTCGCGGGTTTTTTCTTTACTCGATTACCGTTCTTTTTTGCTTCAAGTTGTACAATTGGAATGCTTATTTTTCATATTGTCTTTTTCCTACAAAGGTGGGGAGAATTTGATTCACAGAGTACTTATATTTTATTCTTTTTGTTCATTGCAATACTTATTGGAATGATTGGAAACTGGATTAACAATAAATATTTTATTATAAACTATGTCCACGATAGAACCGCTTCTAGTGAAAAAATCATACTTGAGAGGAAATTATATAATCGTATATTAGAGGTGTCTGAGTTACATAAAACTTCAATTTCTACAATAGCTACCTTATGTGAAGCACGTGATTCTCATACTGGAGATCATATCCAAAGAATTAGTAAGTATTGTGAAGATATTTCTAGAAATATTCCTATTGTGAAAATAAGAGAACAAAATATGTCTGAAATTGATTTTATAGAAATTATATCTATTTCTTGTATGCTGCATGATATTGGAAAGATAAGCATCCCTGATTCAATATTGATGAAACCTGGAGCTTTGACAGAAGATGAATTTAAAATTATGCAACAACATACAGTAATAGGGAGTGAAACCTTAAAAAAAATTAGCAAAACAAGTATTGATAATCCTTATGTCATTATGGGCATTGATATTGCAAAAAGTCATCATGAATGGTGGGATGGAAATGGATATCCTGACAATTTAAAAGGTGAAGAAATTCCATTGTGTGCAAGAATCGTTTGTATCTCTGATGTATACGATGCTTTAATTAGTGAAAGACCTTATAAAAAACCTTATTCCCATAAAAAATCACTTGATATAATTTTAGCACATAAAGGGACTCAGTTTGATCCATATATAGTTGATATATTTATGAGTTTATATTCTTAACATGGTTAATTACAAATAATTGAATATATAACTATATATAAAAAATCCTGGGAGGAAATCGATAATGAATATAACTACAAAAATAACACAACGTCAAGCATCTTTAATAGCAGGTATTGGATTACTAGTAATGACAGTATTTGCGATATTTGGTAATTTTTTAGCTATTGAGAATCTCATTGTGCCAGGAGATGCTGCAACAACCGCCAATAATATATTATCTTCAGAAGGATTGTTCCGACTTGGAATATGCAGTTTAATTATTGTGGCTATTCTTGATGTTGTTGTTGCTTGGGCGCTTTACATATTTCTCAAACCAGTAAATAAGAATATCTCATTACTTGCAGCAATATTTAGAATAGTCTATGCTGCCATCTTTGCAGTAACAATAGCTAATCTATTCAATGTTTTAGAACTATTAAGTGGAGATAACTACTTAACAGTATTTGAAACAGAAGAGTTATATGTTCAAGTGATGATACATATTGCTTCATTTAGAAATGGATGGGATGTAGGAATAATCTTCTTCGGAATCCACTTACTTATTCTTGGGTATCTAGTTTACAAATCTGGCTTTATTCATAAGGTATTGGGTATCTTATTGGTAATTGCGTCTTTAGGATATCTCATCGATGCATTTGGAGTATTTCTTATTCCAAATTATAGTCTGTCAATTGGGATGTTTACTTTTATTGGTGAATTATTGCTTATGTTTTGGCTATTAGTGAAAGGTGGGAAAATCACAGAATAACAAATAAATTCAAAGAGTTATTTAAGTCTATTCTTTTCTCAAACTATCCCATAAACAATAAAGAAATCATGACTTTTATAAAATTAAGACTTGTCTTTGCAATAATAAAAACACCTCCATATCTATTATAATATGAAAGTGCTTTTTTTATTTGTCTACTAAACGGGGTTCACTTTATTAACGGCTTTATTATCAATATATATATCTATAATGATTATATCAAATTGTGATTTTTTTAATAATCTCTTTTGTAAAATCTGCGGCAGCTAAAAAATCTGACTGAGCTGGATGTAATCTCAGTTCTTTTTTGTATGATGGCCATTCTTTTCTATCCTTAATAATTTTAAATTGAATAAATTTCTCAATCAGAAAACTAGGCTTCCCCTGACAGTGGAAATCTCCTAGAAATTCTATTTTTTTATCAATTGAAACCTTTTCAAAAAACATTTGACATTGACCTGCCCAATCGTTAAATAGTTGGATATTTCTTTCAGACCCTTTTGGAAGGGCAGTTGAATGTGTATAAAACCCAGCAAACACAAATGTATTTTCATTTGATAACGATTCTAAAAACTCTCTCATTGGCTTTGCTAGTGTCGCGTCATGACAAGCAGATCCAATAAACAAAAGATCATAGTTATTTAAATCTTCAATAGAACACTCATTTATTGGTAATATAGTAGCTTCATGATTAATAGACGCAGTTTCATGAATCACATCAGCAATCTTTTTTGTATTCCCTGTTTTAGAGTAATATACTACTAGTACTTTCATTATCTTACCTCACTTTACTTATTCAATATTGTTTCTTGTTTCCTCATGATTAATTGTATCATTTATTTTCCATAATCATTTGACACTAAGTGTATTGTCATATTGGAATATATGAAAACCCATAGATGGCTTTGTTGCGTTGTGTATACATTAGATGCAATTATTTATGATACGGTTCATGCGTATCACAGTTTTCCAAAAATAATCAGTTATTCTGGTGTATGTCTTTTAGTTTTTTTATAACACTCCTATCTTGATTGAAGAATGCCAGAAAATCTTGGGCAAACAATTTTGCAGTATGATCATATTCGTCTATCAAAAAGAAGTCGTTTTCACAAATTGCCTCTAATAATGTTTCACATCTATCATATGCCTTTAAATAATCATTATGAAATGGTTCATCCTTTATTAATTTATTTAATAAGTCCAAGAATATCTTATATAATGAACCTTCCTCTAATTCTTCTAATTCTTTATCAAATATGTCAATTCTTCCTAATTTAATGTAATTTATTAAGTTTGCTTCGCTATATCCGTATTTATTACTAGGGTCAAGCGATAAGGCCTTATCGTATAACTCTAGGGATTTTTTGTGCTTACCTTCTTCTTTCATAAAAAACGCTAAAGAATCGATAGATAAAATATAAATCTTATTGTCTCCATCAACTGTAAACTCAAATTCTTTATTATTCATCTCATTCTCATATCTTATTTCATATGATTTAATTATACTTTTTAATAACAGCAATCTTTCTTTATAACTTATCTCACCTTGTAAAAACTCATATAGTACAAACGGTAAAAACGGGAATAAGTATACTAATTTGTAAAGTTCAAGTTTTTGATTTACACTTCCATCTTTAAGTATCTCTAATGCAAATTTTTCAAATCCATCTGCCATCTCCTCACTATATTCGATTTCATCAAATATAGTTTCTAAAAATTTGAATGGATTCTTCTTAGGAATAGCTTTAAAAACTTCAATATTATTTCTTCTATACAATTCATTTACAACACTGATTGAATCAATAGAATCAATTTTCATATAATCACCTAAACACTCTCTTTCAATATAATAGGATATTCTATCGAGATAATCTCTTTTACCATATACCCTTAATACTTTTAATAGCTGCTCTTTTCTTTTTTCCGTAATATTTACATTATGTCTTCTAAATAATATGTAAAGCAAACTACCTACAATATCCTGTGGTCTTTTATCACTAATATATTCTGCTCCAAATCTACTAACATCCGAAATTAAATCTTCTAGTGATGGCTCTTTCATATTCATTATATGAAAATGGACATTAGTCATTTTATGCATTAGTTTACGTTCAAGTATGTTTTTATCATCGACTGATACTTCAAATATGTTCTCATAGAAAATAGCATCATCCATACCTATATCTTCTTTGTCTATGCAGCATTTCTTATACTTTTTTCCACTTCCGCAAGGACAAGGTTCATTCCTACCCACCTTTTGTGTTTTTGTATTTCTGTTTTTCAATTCATTTAACGTAAATCCGTTCGTCTTCCAGCTTCTTATTGTACCTCCATATGAAACGAAACACTTCAATAAACTATCAAATTGCTCTTCAGGTATTTCTACACCACTTCTTTCTAGTAATGAAAGTACATCTTCGAAATCCAAAGATATTCTAACTCCCAAAGAAAAATCAAAAATGATATCTTCAGAAATTTCTTCATCCTGAGTATATTTATTCAGAATGGAGAATAATTCGTTATACTCATTATTCTTTTCAATATAATCTTCATCTAAATAAAATTTAATCTCTGTAGAAGTAGGATTATAATAAGGATACAAATTTTTGTCATCTAATAAGTCTTTTCTATCTTTTAAACTATGCACTGAATCGTGTATAAAAAAGTTATTCTCATAGTCAATAAAACTCTCATTCAAGTAATTCAAATTAATAGAATCAACGCTTAAATCTGCAAAAACACTCTTATAAATCTTATCAATTTCATTTTTATGGATAAGTCCATTAATGTTTACTAGTGATATTACAACATCCTCATATCTCATCATTCATTTCACTCCTAAGGTCCCAAACATGTTATTGGTACAACATATACTCCATCATCTCTTTTATATGCATACTTTGTTACAGTAACTATTGCCATAAAAGACGGACCATTTTTTAAGTCAACTTTCTCTTTAAATATTAATAATGTCTTCGCAGCTTCATCTATTTGACTTGAGCCAAGTTTCACTTCAATTGCTCCCCATTTACCATTATCTAAGTGAATAATTGCATCAACTTCTAAATTTGTCTTATCTCTATAATGATACACTTTCCCATTTAGTAATTGTGAATAAATCCTTAAATCTCTAATCACTAAAGATTCGAAAAGTAATCCAAAAGTTTTTAAATCGTATATTAAATCTTCTGGGTAAGCATCCATCATCCTAGCTGCGATTGCAGGATCAATGAAATGTCTAGTTGGAGAAGTTCTAACAGCAGTTTTAGATCTTAATTTTGGACTCCATGCTGGTAAATCCTCAATAACATATAATTTTTCCAATGCATCAATATAACTTGTCACTGTATTAATGTTTATGGTTTCATTATTCGCCTTCAAGTCACTTAACATTGTTCTGTAAGTTGCTTGAGTACTAATATGTCTTGAAAAAACTCTTAATATACTTTTAGTTTTAATTGGATCTCTATTAACCCCATCTACTGTCTTGATTTCAGTATTTGCAATTGATTCACAATATCCTGAAATCTGTCTAATAGCAGTCTTTGTTTTTTTACCTATACTGTTTGGCCAACCACCCCTAACAAGTATATTTGCAATATCTTCTATATCTTTATCTGTACTAGCAGAAATGTCATCAGTACCTTTAAACAATTCTAACAAGCGTATAGTGCCGTTAGAGTCCCCCGATTCAAATAAAGACATAGTCCTCATTAGAAGTCTTGAAATTCTACCTGCACCACTATGCATGATTTTACTTTCATCTACAACTGTGGATCCTGTTAATATAAATAACCCCTCTGTACTTCTATTATCAATATCAAACCTAATAGCATCCCATAATTCAGGTGCAATTTGCCACTCATCTATTAACCGTGGATTTTCTCCTCTTAATAAGATTGATGGTTTTGTTTTAGCCAACTGAATATTGCTATCTCTATTATCTTCATCATGCATATATAATGAACTTTTTGCTAATTGTCTGGCTGATGTTGTTTTTCCACACCATTTTGGTCCAGTGATTAACACTCCTCCAAAAGCTTCAAGTTCTTCTTTCAAAACATCATCAATTATTCTCTTCATATACTTTTTCATATCATCACCCAATACTATTTTAGCATTAAAATTTCATTAAAGCAAGTGAATTAGTTGAGTTGGACAATATTCGTTAGTAGCTTTGGAGTATATATATTAGTTGAGTTGGACAAAAAGCAGATATAAAGTAGGCATCAAAAAAAGACTAAAAAAGATTCTTTTAGTCTATTTGTGATACGGCTCAG
>JAUVLT010000108.1 GCA_030600605.1 Mycoplasmatota bacterium | reverse complement strand
GAACAAGAACCAAGTAATAGTATGTAATTGTTTCAATGTTTTAATTTTGTTTGCTTCATTACGATATTCTTTCATTACTTCTTTTGAGTGTGGGTCTTGTTTTGCGTAGATAATTCCTTGCGCTCGGAGCAAGAACGAAACAAGCAAACCAACGATAGCCCCCATAATTGAGAATAATATTTGATTTTGAATGGCTAAATCGGTTTTAGCACCAGTTATCATTACAAATGTGATAATGATATATGCCAATGCTGAAATTGTTGCACCAATGAATCCAGCATATAATAATAACTTCCTAATATTTTTACTTAATATTTCCTTTTCTTCTCTTTCTTTTCGTTTATTCCGAGCATTTTCTAATTTTGTTAAATCTACACCATTATCTTTCAGTTTGCTGTCAATATATTCATCAGTTTTATTTACTGGCATTTGCTTTTTCTTCTTTCATACTTTCTTCAAGTTCGTTCCAATCGGTAAGGACTGGTTGGAAAAATAAATCTAGTAATAAGTAAAGTAGAGTGCCATCTTTGTTCCCTTTTTCAACTTTCTCAATATATTTGAGAACTTTTTTTACAGTTGGCTCATTTTCTTTAATTTCTTCAATAGCGTTAAGATAATTTTGTTTAGTTCCAGCGTATTGTCTATCAAATTGTGCTAGTTGAGAGTTCAACATTTTGACCACTATTTCATCATCAACATACTTCTCTAATCGGTCAACAAGTTCTTTTCTTACTGTGGCAATTTTGTTAATTTCACTTTCTTTTTCTTCAATAGCAGGATTAGCACCTACCAATCTTCGTGTAAGTCCTCGTTTCAATAATCCTAGTTGTTCTTTTTCAGTAAAGTTATTCATTTATTTTGTTCCTCCTTTTCAATTAGTTTGTTTTCTCTAAAAAAATTATCATATATATTTACTCCTAACAATAAGTGCATTCTTGACAAGTGTTCGTAATGGCCTATTGTTTGTAACTGGTTACTTCTTAACAACCCTTTGTCATCTACCGTTGCTAGATTTAATAATATTTCATCTCCACTTGCTGTGTGAATTTCTTTAGTTTTATTATCCACTATTGTAACAGTATATTTATCCATATTACTCTCCTTTTTCAATATAGTTTTTTATGAATATGTTGATACTTTGTTTTGATGATTTGATAAAGTTGCGATACGGTTTTATTGTTTTGGACATTTTTTTTGTTCTAAATTCATCAACTTTAATTGTGTAGTTTGCGTTTAGTGAGGCAATATCAAATACTTCTTGATAAGCTCTAAAGATATCTTTTTCAATGACTTCACTAAATGGTTCAATATTTTCAAGTTGAGAAAGCATATCTAATATCCTACGAAGTATTGAGTAGTTGTATTTATAATCTTCTCTAATCCAAAATTGAAAGTTTTCAACAACCCCCTCACTATTCACGTTATAAGTTATAGCAACAGTAGGTTCAAAACTGTAAGCATAAATACTAATTGTTTTACGTTCTAGCAACATTATAATCAAACCTTTCTAAATAGCATAAGTTCATATGTTCTAATATTCGTTTATATCTACTTGATTTATTTTTATTATCAGATTTCAGCTCAAACGAATCCATGAAGTGTATATTATATATGTTTTCAGCACCTTTTGGCAAGTTTGATAAACTTTTATTAAGATTGTGAGTATTTACACACTTTTGTTTAAAACTCTGTAAGAGCGCAAATATGGCTTGTTTAATTTCATCGGTAGAATATATGATTATTTTGTCTTTTACATATCCTAATTCAATTTCATCAACGATTATTAAACCCACAACTCCCATTGTCGTTACATCATACATTGTTATTACTTTTTCCATTTAATCAACTTCCTTTGTTAAATGATATTTGTATTGTTGTGATGCACCAATACCAACTTGCAGTATGTGTTTTACAAATTTAACATCATATGTTTTATCTACATAAATCGCTTTGCAACCATCAAGATTGCTAAGTTCGGATACAATTATGTCCATTGTTGTTTCAGTTGAACTT
>JAUVLT010000111.1 GCA_030600605.1 Mycoplasmatota bacterium | reverse complement strand
TCTAACTAATTGATTATATAATAAAGCTCCATTAGTTATTACAGCTACTGGCTTATTAGTTCTATGTTTAATCTCTTTTATTAATTCTCCTAATCCAATATATAATGTTGGTTCTCCTTCACCAACAATTGTCACTACATCAAAGAATATATCCTTTTTTAGGATTGTTTCAAATTCACTGATTATATCTTCTACATCATAAAACATTTTTCTTGTATTAGTCAGATGATTAGTTCTTCCTAATTGACAATAGATACAAGAATAATTACATGTTTTTTTGGGAATCGGACTAACTCCTAGTGATATACCTAGTCTCCTTGATGGGACAGGTCCATAAATATAATTCATACGTTACCTCCAAACCACCAATCAACTAAGATATCCACATCATTCTTAGTTGCACTATTGATTATAATAACTCTATCTGTTTTTTTTATAATAATCTTCTCCTTATATCCTTTTTAGATATTCTTTGGAATAGATCTAATCATTATTTGAGTAGGACTTGATTTACCCCAAATCTTATCATTCTCATAAATATCAATAAAGCCATTTTTATGATAAAAATCCCTCGTTAGTGCATATCCTTTATCACTATGTGATTTAGATAATGTTAAAACTAGTAAATATTTGTATCCTTTATCTTTTGCGTATTCGTATATATAGTTTTGTAATACAGTTCCTACTCCTTGATTATGATATTTCTTTTTTACTCCAAGAACATGCATATCAAGTGTAGCTTTATTCTCTTCTCTAATAGAGTAAAAACCCATTACTTCATTACTATCATTATAAGCCGTGATAAAAGGATAATTCACAACACTATCGATGTAGTGCTTTGTAGCTTCTTCGATTCCAAACCATTCAGGTAAGTCACGAAGTACTTCACTACATACTTTTTGTTTTATATTATTATCTGTTTCAAATACTATTTTCATATTTTACTCCTATTTTTTTATTCTTCTTTTTCAAAAACTAAATCAAATCATTTAGTAAATTAACGCATTTCTAGTATCGCCACGAATATTCCAAGATGCTGGATGATTACCTTCGGTGAAATGCTTACTTTTAATTAATTTAAATTGTTCCAATGACTTGTTAATTCTAGATCTTAAACCTTGAGGGTTTCTTCCGCCAGTGCATAAATTTATTGTGTATCTAGGTTTTAATGAGTACACTCTATTTTTAAAATCTATTTCTCCTCCATAGTTTTCATAAATATCAATCCAATTTTTATCTCTTAGTTTTCGGTCAATTGGATTTAAGCCACAACTAGTCTGATATTGTATTGCGTTAGATAAAATTACATTGTATTCTCCATCTCTCAACTTCAATACAGACTTGCTTAAAGCCTTTGTAAAGAGCTCGAAAAAATTTTGACCAGTTTTACCCATAGCTAATCCTATGGGTAATTTGTTCTCATCATATTCAAATCGATGAGGACTTTCAAGAATTATCAAAACATTTTTTTCATGATATTTGTGTTTGCTGATAAAACTAAAACTTTCATCAGCATAATCAATTGAGTCTCTCCCTTTAAAAGTGAAATCCAATTGGTTTTTAAAAACTTTCAATTCACCCACATATTGATCTGGTGATGGTAAAAACGCGCCTTCTTCTACAAAGTTTTCAAGTTTTGAAAAATCAAAATCC
>JAUVLT010000031.1 GCA_030600605.1 Mycoplasmatota bacterium | reverse complement strand
TCGTTGAGTTTTATGATGAGAATTTACATTAATTACCCATCTGTTTGTTTCAATATCTATAATGTTTTCTTCGTACCACTCATTTAATTTAGCTATCATAATTCTAATCATATGTATTTCTTTTTTTTGCATAGCAGATTTTAACCCATCAAGATAACTAATCACATATGGGTCACATGAATACTGTTTAATAGTTCCCAACATACCTTCAAATTCAATTTCTAAATCTTGAATATTTGTCATTTTTTTTCCTCCGTTTTCCCTAAATTTTCCCATAATAAAAGCTGCAAGAAACTCTCTACAGCTTCCTAATTTTGATATCTTTTGATAAATATTATTATATATTCTTCTAATTATACGTTTTTTGTTGTAAAATATTATGAAGTGACATCACCAACTGGTAATGATGGTGGAAGATCTCCATAACCATGATCTTCAGCCATAATATTGTTAAATCTTGTACTTACCAATATAAATCCTATTGCTATTAAAACAGCCATAAATTTTTTCATAATTATCAACTCCTGACATCATTATATCTAAAATTAGAAAATTTGAAAAGTCCATATATGACCCAAAATGAGGAGGTGCATTCATGGGAAACCAAGCACGAGAATTCGGCTTATTTATTGATGGTCTTAGACTTGAAAGAAATATTTCAAGGGAAGACTTGTGTGATGAAATCATGTCTTTAAGTCAGTATAAAAGATATTTAAGGGGCGATACATCCATTCCTAATGGGAAACTAGTTCAAATAGCTGAAAGACTTAAATTTAGCATAACTGATATTCATCTCCTTTTTAGAAAGAAGCATAATGATGAACTTAATAAAATATATTCTATTTACAGATTGATTGGGTCTAATAATTTCAAGAAAGCATATAACCAATCGCAACAAATGAAAAATGATATCATGGTATCTGAATATAATAAAATATTTTTTGATTATTGTCTTATTAAGATTCAACATGCACTAAAAATGGTTTCTGATATTCATGTTTTAGATCTTTATTCTAAACTTATAGATTATCCTAACTGTGCAAATAATGATTCATTTAATATTGTAGAAATAAGTTCTCTAATAGAAATAGTTATAATTAGCTCAAGCATGGAAAATTTTGAGCCTTCTGAAGTAATGTTTAGAATTTTATCTTCAGAAACTTTTTCTTATTCCTCATCAAGAGATTCTACATTTTTGCCTTCAATTTACTCCTCTTTATCTTTGATATTGGGAATTCAAAAACAACACATCAAGGTTAAGGCACTAAGCCGAAAAGGTATAGATTACTGCCTAAAAAATGAAACTTCTAACGCTCTTAGTCATTTATTCTTTTATAATTCTCTAGCAGATTTGCACCTTGGAAATAGGGAGATTGCTTTAGAAACCATGAAGAAGTCATTTATGCAATTATACATAGAAAATAAACCAAAAAAATTCGATGCATTTAAAAGTACTTTCGAAAAACAATTCAAAATGGAACTTGATGATCTAATTAAATTTTAAACAAAAGGCGCTACAAATAAGCGCCTTTTTAATGCAACAACCCTATTAAACTTGCTGTCTTTTTTTATATAGATTATATACCCCTTGAAGAAGATAATATAATCCAAATAACAACATTCCAACAATACTCAATATTAACATATATTCATTTAACAAATCAGAGTTAAGTTCTGTAACAATATAGGCGACTACATATCCACCAAGTACATAACGAGGAACTCTACCAATAAATCCAGCAATAACAAATTTCTTAAAATTCATTTTAGATATTCCAGCAAGAAATACTACTATTGTATATGGTATTGGAGTAAAAGCACCAATAGCAACAGCCATAACTCCCCATTTGTCAAATAGTCTCTTTGCTTTTTCTAAAACTTCTTCACTAGAAAAATATCTTAATATTGGAGATCCTACTTTCATTCCTACAAAATACCCAACCATTGAAGCTAAAAGATTAAAAAAGATAACATTCATTAAATATAAATACCACGTTTCAACATTTAATTGAATTAAGGGGTAATATATTACTTCAATTGGGGGAAGAATCAATAAAACTTCAATAAATGTATAAAGAGCAAGCCCAAAATGATCTAAATCTTCTAGAAAACTAATTATTGGATTTAAAAAACTAAAAAAACCATTTACATTATCCGTTAGTAAATAGAACATATTATCACTTCCCTTCAATATAATCTCTTATTGAATTAAAAAGAATTTCATTAATTATATTGTCACCATCAACATAGAATTTTACTTTATCTCCAACAACACTAATCCCTGTTGCTCCATTCTTATGTAAATCTTCAATATTAAATATAGTAACATCTTTAAATGATATTACTATCTTATTTCTAATATATTCTACTTTATTAATATTGTTTTTATCTAATAAAGCTAAAATCAATGAAATATCAAAAGCATTTTGTTGCTTTTTATTTTTATTGTTTTTTATTATAAATATAATTACAGCAAGGATGTCAATTACTAAAACAACTAAGATAATATAGATATATGGGTCCATTATTTCCACCTCTTAATACATTTTATCATATAAAGTTTTATTTTGGAATATTAATAGTATATAATATTGATAGGATATATGAGGTGGAAATATGGAATTCATTGAAATAATTAAAACTATCATTTTCGGGATTGTTGAAGGTATCACAGAATGGTTGCCGGTAAGTAGTACAGGTCATATGATACTAATTGATGAATGGATACAACTAGATGTAAGTGATAAATTCTTAGAAATGTTTCGTGTTGTTATACAATTAGGTGCCATAATGGCAGTTGTTGTATTATTTTTTAATAAATTAAATCCTCTATCAACAAAGAAAAGTAAAGAGGAAAAAAAAGAAACAATGCATATCTGGTTTAAAGTTATTATTGGCGTTTTACCTGCTGCAATTGTTGGATTGTTACTTGATGATTGGCTTAATGATATATTTTATAATTTTATAACTGTAGCTAGTATGCTTGTCTTATATGGAATATTATTTATTATTATCGAAAACAAACATAAATCTGCCACACCAAAAATAACATCTTTTACCGAATTATCCTATAAGACTGCTTTTTTAATTGGACTATTCCAAGTATTGTCTTTAATACCTGGTACATCAAGATCTGGTGCTACAATTTTAGGAGCTATTATTCTCGGAACATCAAGATATGTTGCTGCTGAATTTTCATTTTTCTTATCAATTCCAGTTATGTTTGGTGCTAGTATACTTAAAATATATAAATTTGGATTTACGTTTACTAATTCTGAAATCATTACTCTATTAATTGGTATGATTACAGCATTTGTAGTTTCCATTATTACAATTAAATTCTTACTTAACTATATAAAAAGCCATGATTTCAAAATGTTTGGATGGTATCGAATAGTATTAGGTATAGTTGTTATTATTTATTATTTAATAACTCTTTAAAGAAGTTCAAATAGATATATTTAGAATGAGGTGAAACTATGAAAGTTGTAATTGCGAAAACACAAAAAGAAATAATCGATAATATGCTTATTAGAGGTAACGTTTTTGTTATTGAACAAGCAATCGATTGGGAAATAGAATATGATGGGTTAGATCAAGAATGTGTTTTATTTACTGCTTATAATGGTAAATTAGCTGTTGGTGCTGCTAGACTCTATAAAAATAAAGTTGGAAGAGTTGCTACATTAAAAGAATATCGAAAACAAGGAATAGGAACTTTAATTATGGAAGGAATTGAGCAATACGCAAAAGATAATAAAATGCCTTATTTAAAGTTACATGCTCAGTTATATGTAAAAGACTTCTATGAACACCTAGGATACACTGTTGAAGGTGAAATATTTCAAGAAGCAGAAATTGATCATGTTTTAATGAAAAAGTATTTTTAAGCAAAATAAATCATAAAAAAAAGAGTAATTGTCAATTACTCTTTTTTATTTGTTATGCGGCATCTCCTGGTTCAACTACATCTTCATTTGTGCAAGTTCCATCTCCATAAGGTACAAAGTTTTCATTAACACTTCCACCTCTACCTTGACGATTACCCTTTCTAGCTCTCATTTGGTTTTGAACCGCAGGTCCTTCAATTCCAAGTTCTAAATATAAATCATGAAGCTCAGTTTTAACTAAAGCCAATGTTTCTGAGATTTCTTCATCCGTCATATTATTCCAATCATATGTTGCATTGATAACATCTATTTTTGATGTAATAGCAAATACTTGATCTTCTGTTAAAGAACTTAAGTATTCTTCACTCGGATAAGGAAATCCGTTTTCTTTAACATTTTCAATTTGATTCCCTTTAAACATATTTTGAACTTTGTACATAATTTGATTTGCTGTGTTAGTTGCTGTATCAACAACTTCTTCATTTTGTAGTGCTGCTGCAGAACCACCACTAAATAGCATTGATGCGATTAATAAAGTTTTCATAATTGGTTCCTCCTTTTGTTATTTATAAGGCTATTATACTAGCTAATTATGTGATAGATGTGATAGTGTTGTGAAGATTATATGAAAGTATTAAAAAAGGCGAATAATCGCCTTCACAGTGTGTTAACTATTAATATTGTAGCTAATGTAAAGTAAACACTAAGTGCTAATATATCATTTATCATTGTTACAAATGGACCACTTGCTATTGCTGGATCTATTTTAAATGAATTAATAACAATTGGAATTAATGCTCCTAACAATGTGGAGAAAGCTAAACTTGCTAATATTGATAAACTTACTACTTCTGTTATTTTTAAAGCGTCAGGATTATTAGTAATTGATAAAAAAGCATATGTTACTCCAAATAAGATAATACCTATTAAAACACCATTTAATAATCCTGTTCCTACTTCTCTTAATAAATGTTTTCTAATACTTGTTTTATCATCAAACTCACCATTATTTAATCCTCTTACTGTAACCGCTAATGATTGTGTTCCAGTATTACCAGCCATTCCTAAAATCATTGGCATAAATAAAGCAATAGTTGGTATTGCTGCTAGAGTATCTTCAAACTGAGCAATTATTGTTGAAGTAAAAAATCCTAAAATACTTAAAAGTAAAAGCCACGGTAATCGCTTTTTAGCACTCATCCAAACAGTTTCGTTATCTGAATCAATATCAACGTCACTAATCCCAGCTAAACGAGAATAATCTTCAGTTGCTTCTTCTTCGATGATATCAACAATATCATCAATTGTAATAATACCTAACATTCTGTTTAATGTATCAACTACAGGTAAACTTGTAAAATCATAATCTTTAAATATTTCAGCAACATCTTCTTGATCCATTGATGTTTGAACACTAATGATACGTTCATTCATAATATTCTTAATAACTTGTCCTTTTCTTGCAAGAATCATTTCTCTTAACGATAAAGTTCCATGTAAATAATCATTATTGTCAGTTACATATAACGTATCTATTGTTTCGGCATCAACTGCTTGTTTGATTAATTTCTTCATTGCTTTTTCAACTGTATCATTTTCATTAATTTCAATATACTCAGTATTCATTATTGATCCAGCTGTATCATCTTCATATTGTAATAACTCTTTTATATGATTTCGATGTTCGTTATCCATTAATTTTAAATATCCAGCACGTTCTTCTTTTGGTAAAGCTTGCATAATTTCTACGGCATCATCAATATCAAAGTTTTGAATAATACTTACTATATATTTTGGAGTCATTTCATCAAAAAGCATTAAAATCTCTTCAGTATCTAAAAAACTAATTGTTTCACTTATTTCACTTGCACCAAAAATTCTATAAACTTTCTTTCTTTCAATTATAGATAACTCTAAAAGAGTTTCACTAATCTCATATGGATGATAATCCATAATTAATTCTTTCAATTTTGTAATATCTTCTAGTTTAAATATATTTTTAATTTCTTCAATATACATGTTTTCCATACTATTCACCTCCTGATTTTCTAGTTTATTTTATCATAGATGCTTTTTGATATCTATCTTTTTGAATAATTTCATCATTAATAATCACACTTTAATTTCATTTAACTTGATTTGTAAACCAATTTCATATAAAATAAGCTAACCAATAATAAAGAATAACTTATAATAGAAGATTCACTACTTATTATATATATTATATAGGGAAAGAAGGAATAAATATGAAAAAAATTTATGAAGCAATAATTGAAATCCCAATGGGAACTAAAAACAAATACGAAATTGATAAATTGAAAAATCGAATTAAGTTAGATCGAGTACTATATACTCCGATGACTTATCCGGCAGAATACGGATATATTGAAGAAACACTAGCAGAAGATAATGATCCTCTAGATATTTTAGTGCTCGCAACATCTAAAACATTCCCTGGTTGCATTGTAGATGCTAGAGTTGTAGGATACTTAGATGTAGTAGATAACTCTGAAAAAGATGAAAAAATTATTGCAGTTATGGAACATGATCCTCGATTTTCACATATTCACGAAATAACAGATATCCAAGAACACACATTACGCGAAATCAAACACTTCTTTAAAACTTATAAAGATTTACAACAAAATAAGGTTGTTGAAGTTTATGATTTTCATGATAAAATTGATGCACTTGAATTAATCTCGGAGTGTCAAGCAAGATATCAAAAAAAGAGACAGGAGAAAAAATAAATGGCATATGTTATAGAATCAATCTTCGGCAACGAAGATCATGGAATTATTGAAAGTCAGAATGGAAGTACTACTGTTAGTTTTGAAGGTAAAGGTTTTTCCCCTTATGAATTATTTTTAGGAGGATACGTATCTTGTTTGCATTCAACATTTAAATCAATAGCTGATAAAAAAAGAATTTCTTTTGAAGGAGTTACTTATGATGTTACTGGTATTAAGCGCGAAGAAGTTCCAACATTACTGAAAGTTCTTACAACAATTATTACTTTTACCGGTGTCCCTAAAGAAAAAGAAAAGGGCATTGAAAAATCAATGCGCTTAGCTGAAAGATACTGTAGTATATCAGCAATGATTAATATGATTGCTGAAATGAAATATGAAATTATTTTTAAATAGAGTATTTATTCACTCTATTTTTTTTAGCCTTAAAAATAAAAAAAATCCCATTTCAGAGATAATTTATACCGACTTAAAAAAATGGAGCAGGTGATGAGAATCGAACTCACACAGTCAGCTTGGAAGGCTGAGGTTCTACCATTAAACTACACCTGCATTTAGTCAGCATATGTATAATATCATAAACAAAATGACAAGTCAATATACTTGTATCTTTTTTTTATAATTTCTTTATTGCTCTAAGTTTAGCACTGTGAGCTCGATTATTATTTTGTAATTCTGTTTCACTTGGTAAAACTACTTTTCTATGTAGCAACTCAAAATCAGGTTTAATATTCGGCATAATCGGGACATTTCTTGGAACATTAATTGTCGTTCTATCACGCATAATATGTTTAGCTATTCGATCTTCTAACGAATGAAAAGTAATAACAACTACTCTTCCCTCTTTATTTAATAAATCTAATGCTTGATTAAGTGATTCTTCAAACACTCTTAATTCATCATTTACAGCAATTCTTAATGCTTGAAAAGTTTTTTTAGCCGGATGCCCTTTTTTACTTAGTACTTTTTGAGGTAAACTCTTTTTAATTATGTCAACTAGTTCAAAAGTTGTTTTAATTCTTTTAATATTTCTTTCTTTTTCAATATTTCTAGCAATTTGTTTTGCGAAACTTTCACCAGCATACATTCTTAATAAATGCATTATTTCATGAAATGAATATTCATTAACAATAATCTCAGCGGTTAAATCTTGAGATTGATTCATTCTCATGTCAAGTGGAGCATCATATTTATAACTGAATCCTCGATCAGGAATATCAAATTGGTATGATGATACTCCAAGGTCGTAAAGAATCCCATCAACCTTGTTAACTCCTAAATTATTAAGTTTATCTTTTAAATTAACAAAATTACTTTTAATGATTGTATAGTTTTTATCCAGTGAATCAAGTTTTATATGTGCTTGATTAATAGCATATTCATCTTGGTCAAAGGCATATAAATGTCCACTTTCTAATCTTTTAAGTATTTCAAAAGAATGTCCACCTCCACCTAATGTGCAGTCGACATAAATACCATCCTTTTTTATATTTAAATAATTAATACTTTCTTCTAATAGTACTGAAATATGTTTGTACATACAATCACCCTTTGCCTTGTAATAATATCATATATCTGAAAAATTGTAAAAGAAAAACGCTGATATCAGCGCTTCTTTCCAGAGAGTTTTAAGCCTCTACTTCGTCTTTAGCTTCTATAACTGTTTTACCATCGTATTGTCCACATTCTTTACAAACTCTATGTGATAATTTCATTTCTCCACAATTTGGACAAACTACCATACCAGGCATATTTAATTTATAATGAGTACGACGTTTACGTTTAACAGATTTAGAAGTTCTTCTTTTAGGTACTGCCATTGTGTCATCTCCTATTTCTTGTATTTATTTAGATTAGCAAATGCTTGGTTTATGCTTTCCTCTTTACCTAAATCATCAATTTCTGATTTATAATTCTTGTAGGCATTTTCGCTTATTACACGCATTGGCTTTTCCAATATAATATTAGACCATATTATTGGTAATAAGTCAATAGTTATTCCCTCAATTAAATTGTATTCATCACTTTTATTACTTGAGAATACTTCTTCAACTCTTATATCTACATCGTAAGGAACTTCCTCAAGGGTTATTGCGCAAGCTAATGTCAAGGTGCATTTGATTTCAATATAAAACTCATATATGGAATTATCATAAATTTCAAAATCTCCCGATACTTTTACAGGCGATATCTTAATAATATCAGTTTTCTCAATATACTTTGATAAATCAAGAACTTCAGTGAATTTATTATTAATGTTTTGTAATTTAGTTAATTCATGTGTTGTCCATTTCATATTAGCACCTCCAAGCGTGAAAATTATACTTTTAATATGTAAAAATGTCAAATATAAGGTATAATGAATTTGGTGATATTATGAAAGTTGCAGGAATAATTGTCGAATATAATCCTCTTCACAATGGACATCTTCATCACATTTTAGAAACTAAGAAGATATCTGGTTGTGATTACCTAATTGCTGTTATGTCAGGAAACTTCACTCAAAGAGGAGAACCTGCTATGATAGACAAATTTAGCAGAACAAAAATGGCATTACTAAATCATGTTGATTTAGTAATTGAATTGCCATTTGTTTTTTCTGTACAAAGTGCTGATATCTTTGCTTATACTTCTGTTGCAATCTTGAATCACTTAAAAGTAGATGAAATTTATTTTGGAAGTGAATCAGGAAATATTGATGAACTATTCTATTTAAGTGATGTTTTAGATAGTGAAGAATATAATAAACTAGTTTTAAAATATTCTAAAGAAGGAAACAGTTATCCAACAAGTAGCGACTTAGCTGTAAAAGATTTAACTAATTCTACCATCTATAATTTACCAAATAATATTTTAGGAATTCATTATATTAGTGCTGTTAAAAAACTTAAAAGCAATATTAAAGTTTGTACTATCAAAAGAACTGATACAAATTATTACGATGAATATACATTGGGAAAAGATATCCAAAGTGCAAGTGCAATAAGAAAAATGCTTATGGATAATAAAGAAATAAATAACTTTGTTCCAAACAATGTTGATGATTTATTACAAGATCGCAAAATAATTGACTTTGAAATGTTTTATGAGTATTTAAAATACAAGATTTTTAGTGCTACAAAAGAAGATCTAAAAGCAATTTTTAATATCAGTGAAGGATTTGAAAACAGGATTAAAAAAGTAAGTAGCTTTACAAGCATTAAAGATTTGATTAATCAGCTTCTTACAAGAAGATATACTAATTCCAAAATTAAAAGATCACTAATACATATTTTATGTAATACCGAAAAAAGTGTAGTAACATCTTTTGAAGTTCCTTATATTAGAATATTGGGCATGAACAATAAAGGACAAAACTATTTAAACACAATAAAAAAGGATTTAAAGATTCCTTTAATATCAAAAATATCTGAAAGTAAACATCCCTATTTAGAAATGGAATTAAAAACTTCAAAAATATATTCTATGGTAAGTGATATTGATGTTTTTAAAAAAGAATTAATGCCACCAATTTTTTTGCATTTTGATTGATTTTAATACAAAATATAATATAATCTATAGTGGGTGATAATATGTATACAAAAGAAGAAATAAGAGATCATGTTGAGATTTTAATGGATCCATCAGTAAATAAATCCTTTAAGGAAACTGGTGGTATTAAATTTCTGGATATTGATAAAGAAAAAATGATTGTTAATATGGTAATCGGACTTGAAAAATTAGAAGACGATTATAAAAGAAGTGTTACTAGATCATTAGCTAAATTAATTAAGTTAGATTTAGGTTTCACAGGAATTAAAACAGATTTTGAATTAAATAAAAAAAGTGATAGTATCTTGTCTAGAGAAATAAGATATATCGGTATTGCTTCTGGAAAAGGTGGAGTTGGTAAATCAACTATTACTGCTAACTTGGCATATGCTTTAACTACTTTAGGTAAAAAAGTAGGAATTATTGATGCCGATATTTATGGAAGTAGTATTCCAACTATTTTAGATATGGAAGTTACTCCTCCAAAAGGAACAGGTAATGAAAAGATAATTCCTTTTGAAAAAGACGGTATTGAATTGATTTCAACTGAATTTTTCTTAGCTCCTGATAAACCATTAATGTGGCGTGGCCCAATGCTTGGAAAAATGTTAAATCATTTCTTCTATGATGTTGTTTGGGATAAAGAAATCGAATATATTTTAGTAGACTTACCTCCAGGAACTGGAGATGTTGCTTTAGATATTCAAGGTTTAGTTCCACAATGCAAAATGATTATTGTAACAACCCCTCATAAATCAGCTTCACATGTTGCTGTTAAAGCAGGTTTTGCTGCTGAAAAATTAAAACATGAATTATTAGGTGTTATTGAAAATATGAGTTATTTCTCTCACGCTGGAGAAAACATTAAGATTTTTGGTGAAGGTGGAGGTAAAATAGTTTCTGATAAACTAAAAACAAAAATATTAGCTACTATTCCTATTGGACAACCTAAAAATCATATTTCTGTTTTTGCTCCAGATGAAGAAATTGGAATTAATTATTTAGGCCTTGCAAATAAAATTATTAAAGAATATTAAAAATAAAACTCATCAATTATTGATGAGTTTTTTGTTTGAATGATGTTTTTTTAAAACTTGAATTTCATAATATAAAATTACCATACATACCAATCCAGCAATAATATCGGCTATTGCAAACGTATACCAAATACCCATAAGACCGTATCTTGGAGTCATTATAAATACAATTGGTATAAACAATAATAATTGTCTCGATATAGCTACTAAGAAAGCTTTAATAGGATATCCCAGAGCCTGATATACTGCTCCTAAAATGATATGAAAACCTACTAAAATATAGCCTATCGATATAATTTTGAAAGCATCAGAACCATAAGAAATGAAGAATTGATCATTTGTTTCACTAAATATTCTAAAGACAAAGATGGCACAAAACTGTACAAAAACAAAGCCTAAAGTAAAGTAGACAACAACAATTTGAGTTGCAAATATAATAGCATCTTTTAGTCTATCAAACTTTTTAGCTCCATAATTAAATCCAACAATTGGAACAAGACCTTGTACAACTCCATATCCTGGTAAGAATATGAAAAAGAAAACACGATTTATTACTCCATAAATGGATATATATATTGCTGGGTCATCAACTGCATAAGCATTTATTAAGTTATAGACAATTACCGCAAGCGCAGCCCATATTGTATTTCTAATAAAAGTTGGTCCACCTATTATCAAAATGTTTTTAATAGTTTCGAAATGAATATCAACCCAATTTTTTAAATTTATTTGCAATTCTGAATTTTTCGAAAGCGCCATTGAGAAGATGAATGTGAATCCAACAACTTGAGAAATTACAGTTGCAATAGCTGCTCCTTTTACTCCAAGTCCAAATCCAAAATCAAATATAAATATTGGATCCAACAAAATATTTAGCCCTGCTCCAAGCATCATTGAATACATTGCAATTTTTGCTTTTCCTTCTGCTCTTGTTAAGTTATTTAATACCATCTGTAAAGACATAGGAATAATTCCAAGTAAAATTATTCCTAAATAATCTTTGGCAAATTGCATATTTGATGATGTTGCTCCAAATAAAACTAATAACTCATCCAAAAAGATATATCCTAAAACGGCTATAATAAACGCTCCAACAAAATCCATTCTTAGTGCAGTATTAACAACATTAACCATTGTTTTTTTGTCCCCACGACCAAATGCTCTTGAAAATACCGAAGCACCACCTACACCAATCATTAATGCAAAAGCAATAATAATCATATGAACAGGAAAAGCAATTGCTAATGCACCAATTGCAATCTCACCTGAACTCCATGCTACAAATAGTGTATCAACAAAATTATATAGTGCATTAACAGCCATACCTAAAATAGCTGGCACACTAAGTTTTATTAATAGTTTTCTAACATTATAATTTCCTAGTAATTCACTATTCTTAGAGTTCATATTTTCACTTCCATTCCATATAATTATAATATACAGAATAGGTTTTTACAAAACAATTAGATTAATAGCATAAAATCTCATTTATTCTACTAACTTCTTTTTGATATTTCTTATAAAATTGGGTAGCTTCTTTATATCTTGAAGTTTTTATGCAAATATCCACAATATCATTAGTATAATTTTTAAGTCCATAAAAATCTTCAATTTTAATAGAATACGGAATAGCAATATCTCGCAAATACTCTTTCAAATCTTCCTCTTTGTCTATGAGTAGATAATGATACTTAACTTTATATTGAAGTTGAAATCGATTAGGTTTAAAAGTACTAAGGATCTTCTTTATTTCTTCTAACATTCCACTATCATTTTCAATTTTACAAATAGAAAATAATAGAATCATTTTTTGAAAGAAAAAGTTTGACTCGTTACCTATCCTATTTAATGCCAGTGTACTATCTTTATAGTGTCCTAATACATAAAGGATTTCTGCTTCTATAAGATAGTAAAAATACTTAGAAGCTTTGTCTAATAAAGACTCTTTAATCATTTTTAAAACCACTAATGCTTTTTCAGGGTTTTCTTTGGATAAGTATCTTGTCTTCCATAAAGCCAAATTAATAACTCTTTTATTATTATGAAATTTATTATAAATATATTGAGCATTTTGGTAGTTTTCTAAGGAGCTATTTTTTTTAAGTAATCTTTGCTTTGCTAAATACGTATATTCACTTATTAATGCATCAAGGTATTCATTATTAATTGATATTTTGTTACCTAACGTTAATACTTCTAATGCTGTTTTAAATTTTTCTTTTGACATAAAATAAATTGATGATAAATAAAGGTATGTTTTAAGTTCTAAATCACTCATATTTGTTACTAAGTTTTCGAGCATCATTACATATTGATTTTCATCTTCTTTATTAAAGTATGTATAGTATCCTAATTTCACAATATTAATAACTAGGTTATGTTCTATGTCTTTGATTTCTTCATAAGTATTTTTAACTAAATCGTCATCTAGATAAAACACTCCCTTAATAAGATTGTTTAAATACAACTTATCATCAAGTGATTTTTGATAAAATGATTCTTCAACATCGAGTTTTCCCATTATCTCTCTAATATAATATTCGTTTGGTATTATTTGATTATTTTCAATTTTTGAAAGATAACTAATACTACAAATACCATTCGATATAACATCTTGAGTCACATTCAATTCTTTTCGTTTATTTTTAATAAAACTGCCAATTTCTTGATAATCAGATCGATAATCACTTACTTTTATTCTCTTATTAATTTTATTTTTAAGGCTTATTATACTCAAATCAATCACTTCCTCTCTATAAACATATTAGCTTATAAGTAACTGAGTGAGAATTAAGTTTTGTTGAAAAAATATGAAGCAAGTAAAACTCGTTATTTATTACCACATTTATCTCTTTTTGTTCTATTTTATTACAAATTTAGTAGATAATTATAATAATTTGCAAACATCTTGGACAAATGTGTCATTTTCAAAAAAAAAGAGACCGAAGTCTCAAATATTAGGATAACGACATATTTCCTTTAATTTACATGTATCACAATTAGGATTTCTTGAAGTACAGTGATATCTTCCAAAAAAAATCATTTTATGATGAGTATCACTCCATCTGTTTTTAGGAATCTTTCTCATTAGTTTTTCTTCTACTTGATAAACAGAGTCATTCTTATATGCAAGCTTAAGTCTTTTGGAAACTCGGTCTACGTGTGTATCTACAGCTATTCTTGGTACATCAAACCAAACGCTTAATACAACATTAGCTGTTTTTCTTCCAACACCAGGTAATGACTCAAGTTCAACTTGACTACTTGGAACTTTTGATTCGAAATTTTTTATTAATAATTTTGCCATATTTTGGAGATTTTTAGCTTTATTTTTATAAAGTCCAATTCTTTTTAGATCATCCTGAAGCTCAAGCAAATCTACATCTGCGTAATCTTTAGGTGTTTTATATTTAGTAAATAATTTTTTTGTCAGAATATTTACAGACTTATCAGTTGTTTGTGCACTCAACATTACTGCGACAATTAGTTCTAAACTATTAGTATGATTAAGCTCACAAACAGCATTTGGAAACATTTCATCAAAAACACTTAATATTTCTTCTACTCTTCCCATATTTTCTTAAGATCGCTAATAGTTGCGGTCCTTTTATATTTTCTTTTCACTTCTTTTTTATCTTTTTTTAAAAGGATTCCGTCAACATATTTAATATTCAGTTTTCTTATTCTAACTGCTTCAAATAGCGCGTTATTAATATCTTCAAACGTGTAATGATCCTCTTCCAACCACTTTGTGATTGTTTGAATATCTAATACGCTTAAAGGCTTTTTGAATTCTTCTTCAAAGAGTGTTACAAGTTTGTTTTCTAGTGTTTTATTTTTTGCTTCCTTATGTCCGTTTCTTTCCTCGTATCCATTTTTAAGAATTCTTTCAATTAGATAGTCTAGATTAAAACTTTCGGTAGTTTTACCGTTTTTTTTCTCTACTATTTCCATTTGAATATATCCTTTTTCAATAAGCGATTTAAGTCTTTTAGATGTAGTTTGTATTGAAATGGATAATTCCTTAGCTAGTTGTGATGATGAAATAAAAGTGATGTTTTTATTATAGAAATTTTGTAACTTAATTAACATGATAGCATCAGTTTCATCTATCCCTAATTTGTAGTAGTTATTTAAGATTAACTCTGTAAAATCAATTGTATTATTACTGATGTATCTCTTTACGTCTTTAATATCCATTTCTTCACCTCGCTTGGAATTTTATTATACCATAATAGAATAGAAAAAAAGATTATTTTTTGAAAATAATCTTTAAAATTTTATTGACCTCATTGCTAATTTTTTTAGAGCCATTTCAGCAGCATTTTGCTCAGCTTCTTTTTTACTTTTACCTATTCCTTCACCCATTAGGATTTCATCCATATATACCCTAGTTGTAAATTCTTTATTATGAGATGGCCCTGTTTCTGAAATAATTTTATATTCAAGGCTTCTTTTGTCTGATTGAACAAGTTCTTGAAGATATGATTTATAATCAACAAAATCATCTTCAGAATTATTATTCATTACTGTAATAACTGTTTTTTCAAATATTTTATATGTTTCAATAAGTCCTTTGTCAATATAAACTGCTCCTATCAAAGCTTCAAAAGCATCAGCTTGAAGAGCAACTCGATCTCGACCTCCACTTTTTTCTTCACCTTTTCCAAGAAATAAATACTTTTTTAAATTACATGCTTTTGCGTATTCTACTAAGGCACTTTCGCAAACATATTTAGCGCGTTTTTTTGTTAAGTTACCTTCATTATAATTTTTATTTTCTAGAAATAAATATTTTCCCATAATCAGGTCTAATACAGCATCACCAATAAACTCTAATCTTTCATTGCTTTCACAGTTATTTTCATTAGCATAAGATGAATGTGTTAAAGCTGTTTTGAGAAGTTTCTTATCTTTAAAATCAAGCCCATAGTATTTTTCAATTTCTTCCATTTACTTCACATCACTCTCAATAATTACTTTCACTTTTTTTAAAACATCTTTTCTTACAATAAGAGCCGCTTGTCTTATACCATTATAAAATCCGACACTTTTTGAAGAACCCTGTGCTTTAACAACAACACCTTTTAAACCATATATCATTGCTCCTCCAATATCTTCTGGAGCTAAACGATGTTTAAAGTTTTTTAAATTCCTAGCCGATAGAAGCATCCCTATTTTACCAATAATACCTTTTTTTAATTCTTGTTTTAATATTTCACCTAAGCCCTTGGCAGTTCCTTCAATTGTTTTCATTGCGATATTCATTGTAAATCCATCACTTATTAAAATATCACAAGGAGGATCCAAAATTTCTTTTGGTTCAACATTCCCAATGTAGTTCAGATTTTTATTTTTATCTAATAAAATACTAACTTCTTTATCAAGTTCTCTTCCTTTACCTGGTTCTGTCCCAATATTTAAAAGACCAATCTTAGGATTTTTTATATTTAAAACTTCTTTTGCATATACTTTTGCGAAATATGCTTGTTGAACCATAAATTCAGGTTTGATTTCAATATTTCCGCCGGCATCTAAAAGAATTGTCGTAGTACCTTTAACATTAGGAATAAGTGGGGCAATTGCCGTTCTTTTCATTGGTTTCATACGGCCAATTAAAATGTGTGATCCCGCAATTAATGCTTGAGTTGCTCCGCTACTTACAATAGCGTCATTATCACCACTCTTTACGCTAGATAATGCTAGAGCCATTGAGCTATTGCGATTATTTCTAATTGTGTATATAGGATCTTTTTCTCCCATATCAATAACAC
>JAUVLT010000072.1 GCA_030600605.1 Mycoplasmatota bacterium | reverse complement strand
ATCTAAATCAAAGATTAATGAATCATAATCAATATCTTGAATCATTGTTTCAGCGTATTCATAATCCTCATTAATGATATAATCAACAAATAATCCAATATGGATACCATATGTTGATAACAATTCAATTTCTAATTTATCATAAATTTTAGCTTCTAAATCATAAAAATATTGATTACCAACTTTTAAGAAGAAAATATCAATTATCATATCTTTCATAACTTCTAGTTCAATAACATTAGCTAATGTATCATCAAACTTAAACATTAACCAATCTTGGGTAGCTCCTAATGTTTCAAGATAAGTTAATACTTCTGGATCCTCAGTAGCAAGATCTGCCTTTATATCCGCAATATTAACATATACAATAACTCCAGTAGCTACTTCCTCAAATATAAAATCGATATAATGAACTTCACTTTCAAAATTTATAACGATATTTCTATGTATCAGCGTTCCAGCTTCTAAGTCTAAAATATTATCAGTAACAATAACATTTACAAAGTGAACTTCTAATTCATCATCTTCTACTTCTAAATTATATTCTGTAATAATTTTTATTGAAGTATCAAAATCAAAACTTTCCATTATTAAATCTAGATGAGTTAATTCTCCATCCCAATTTTCAATAATAGTGTCTGCGAGTATTTCTTGAGCAGTTCTATCATCTACAGGATCAGGATCAACACAAGTACCATCCACAAGAATCTGATCACCTTCACATGTTGGATCTTGATTTATATCAGGGCATCCCTCTCCATCAGGATTTGTAATACAATCTATGATTTCTGTCGGAACATCATTTCCACCACAGGCTGCAAGTCCAAGTACAAATAATGCAATTAGCATTAAGCCTAAAATCTTTTTCATAAAGCACCTCTTTCTATATTATTTTACCTACCTACTTTGATTATAATATAAACTTATGAATATTTTATGAATATAGTTTGAATTTCAAAATATATAATAAATATAAAAAGAAGATAATTATGTAATTGATAGGCTTTAAGCTATAATATACATGAGGTGTACTTTATGCGCTTACTATATAAAGACCAATTAAGAAAAATAAAATCGAATAAATTTAACTTTATAAGTCTTAGTTTACTAGTAATTATTATATCTCTTTCTTTCACTGCTGTGAAAAGCAGTGTCAAAAGATTAGATGAAAATTATGATAGTTATTTAGAAACCCAACAACTTGAAGACTTTTATTTTTCTATGGGAAAAGTTGATGTAAATCACTTAGGTGGAACAGCAACAATTAAACTTTGTAGAGAATTAAACTTAGAACTTGAATGTGCGCTTGCACTCGCAAGTCCTGATAATCATATTGCTATCAATAATTTAAATGTTTTACTTAATGAAAGGATAGAAGAAAGACCTGATTTATATGAATCAATTGTTGATTCATATGTATCAGAATTTAAAGATGAATATGGCTATGTAGTAGAAAAGAAAAAACTTGTAAATATCTTAGAAGGTGAATATATTTACAAATTCATGAGTCTAACAGAAACAATAGATTTACCTTATTTAGTTGAGGGTGAATTACCTGTTAACGATAATGAAATTGCCATATTTCCTGAATTTGCAAATGCCAATAATATTAGTATTGGTGATACTTATACTATTGAAGGAAAAGATTACTTAATCACTGGTTTCTTTTATTCACCTGATTTTATCTTACCAATCTTTAGTATGAATACCATTAGCTTTGATGAGAATATTCAAACATTAATTTTATGTAATGAAAATACAATTGACAATTTAGATCAATTTGCTTATACAAAATACTTAGTTCTTGGTGATTTATCTCTTATCTTTGGAGAGTATAACTATTCAACATTAGTAAATGCTGATTTAAGTTTACTTGGTAAAAGTATGCAGATGATTGGAGTACTTATGCCAAGTGATATCAATTTTAGAATAATATCTTTACAAACCGAAGTTGATAACGCTAATGCCTTCACAGATATATTCTTAACTTTGTTTATTGTATTTATAGTTATCTTATTAGTTATCTTTATGAAAAGATATGTTGAGAAGAATGAAGATGATATTTATACTCTACATGCCTTAGGATATACCAATAATGAAATAACTAAATCATTATTAGTATTTCCATTACTAATAGGATTAATGTCAATCATTGGTTATCTACTTGGATTAATTGCTTCTAACTTCTTATTTGAAATGTATAGTTCAAGGTATCTATTTCCTAAAGCTGATTTTATTTTATACACTGATATCTTTTTACTAAGCGTTGTTGTACCAATTGTATTTTTATTAATCATTAACTATATTTTCATTTATAGAAGTATCTCATTTAAGAAAAAGGATAGCCCTAAAAAACACTTAAGAATTTTCAGATTTACTCCTTTAAAAACAATCATAACAACCTTCATTTTATTCCTAACAATTAACATTATGATCATCTTTGGCCTAACAGGTAACTCTATGTTTAGTGCTTTCATAGACGAAACAAAAGAAGGTAATAATTACTCCCAGATGGTTAATCTTCAGTATATGACAAACGATATCGTAAGTGATGATTATGAAACTTACACAAAAGTTAGAACATCAATTATTATTGTTAATGATGAAGTCCTAGATAATCCTTATAATACTACTGTATATGGAATAAATCCTGATAATAATTTAAAACTATTAATTAACAATGATATAACAAATAATCTACTATTAAATGATGGAATCATCATCTCAGATTACTTAAGTGCTGCTACTGATTTAAAGATAAATGATACTATAACTTTCTTAATTGGTAATGAAGAAATCACATTAGAGATACTTGGTATATCTAATGAATTAATAGATAATAATATCTTTATGGATAAAACACTACTCAATAGTATGTATGATCTTGATAATACATATTATAAAGGTTTATATATAACCGATGACTTATATGAAAATGACTATGTAACATCTAGAATAGATTATCAAAATTCACTAGATGAATTTTCATCACTATTAAATACATCTAGTATAATTATGAGTTATCTAGTATTTTTATCATCAGTATTATCTTTATTCATATTTGGACTTGTATTAATATCTTATTTCAATGACAACAAGATAAATATCGCAATCCTAAAATCAATTGGTTATAATAACAAAGAAATAAATCTTAAATATTTACTAAACATTTATATCGTTTTACTAATTACATTTGTAATATCCATCCCACTAACAAAAATCCTTCTTGATATCCTACTAAGAATGTTAATGGATATTATCGGCTTTAAATTAGTCTTAAATATAAAATCAATCAATATCATTATCGGCTTTGTAATTCTTAATACTATATTCCTTCTAACAGTAATACTAAGTAATAAATACTATGAGAAGGTAAGTATTTCTGAAATAATGAAACATAACATTAATTAAAAGAAGAGCTCAGGCTCTTCTTTCTTTGTCTATAAGATTAATAATATCTTCTTCAATATCAAAAGGTAAAATCTTTGACTGATTCTGATTAGTTTGCAAAAAACAAAAATGAGTGGTATCATTAAATTGACCACTTAATAATATTTTAGAAAGGGTGAGAATATGAGTGAGTTTTTAAGTAAAGTTGATGCGAGAAGAAATCGTATATTAGAGGCTGCTTTAGTTGAATTTGCTGATAAAGGCTATAGAAAAGCTTCAACTAACACAATAGTTAGAGAAGCCAAAGTTTCAAAAGGACTTTTATTCCATTACTTTATAAGCAAGAAAGATCTTTACATATATATCTTTAAACACGCAAAAGATACAATTAATAAAGACCTTTTTGCAAAAGTTAATTTTGCAGACAGAGATGTGCTAAATAGACTATACTTAGCAACAACGGTAAAAATTGAATCATATACAAAACATAAGTTGTTTGCGCGAATATTTGAAAAACACGAAATGGTAACGGATAAAGAGATCTTAAAAGAAACTAAAGCAATTATTGTCCACAATACTGAAGAAGCATTCGAAAAAGTATTTAATAATATTGATTATTATCTATTTAATGAAGTAATCAATATTGATCGTTCTTTAGAAGTTATGAAGTGGACTATTGAGCGTATTACAGACGATTGGAAAGTTACCCACAATTGTAAATTCACAAAGAAAACACTTGAAGAACTACAAATGGATATATCGCATTTCTTAGATTTATTCAGAGACGCATTTTATCGTTAAAAAAGGTAGAAAATTTCTCAATGTCATTAAGTTAAGAAAATTAATTGTAATAACATATGACAATAAATAGAAAAAC
>JAUVLT010000021.1 GCA_030600605.1 Mycoplasmatota bacterium | reverse complement strand
CCTCTTGGTTTCATATGTGGAAATAATAATACATCTCTTATAGAAGGAGAATCAGTTAATAGCATAATTAAACGGTCTATTCCGACACCTAGTCCACCAGTAGGTGGCATTCCGTATTCGAGTGCTTCAATATAATCTATGTCCATTTCATTTGCTTCATCATTTCCAAGTTCTTTTTCTTCCAGTTGAGCTAAAAAACGTTCTTTTTGATCGATTGGATTATTTAGTTCTGTGAAAGCATTTGCATATTCGCGTCCACCAATAAACAGTTCGAATCGATCAGTAAATCGAGGATCTTCATTGTTTTTCTTAGCTAAAGGACTTATCTCAATTGGATATCCATAAACAAAAGTTGGTTGAACTACTGTATCTTCCACATATTCTTCAAATAATAGATTTAGTATATGACCTGTACCAGTATAATGTGCTGGAATTTCTAAACCTTTTTTAAGTGCAAATGATTTAGCTGTTTTAAAAGTCATATTTTTATCCCAAAAATCAATTCCAACTTGGTCTCTTACTGCATCTGCCATATGTAACTTAGTCCATGGTGCAGCTAAATGAATTTCTACTCCACCATAAATGACAGTTTCTTTTCCAAGTTCTTTAACAATTATTGAAATCATATTTTCAGTTAGTTCCATCATTGTATCAATGTTCCCATAAGCTTGATATAATTCTAACATAGTAAATTCAGGATTATGTTTGATACTCATTCCTTCATTTCTGAATGTTCTTCCTATTTCGTAAACACCATCAAAACCACCGACAATTAGTCTTTTTAAATATAATTCAGTAGCAATTCTTAAATAGAAGGTCATATCTAATGTATTATGATGTGTTATAAATGGTCTGGCATTAGCTCCACCTAAAATGGGATGTAAAACTGGAGTTTCGACTTCAAGAAATCCTTGTTTATCAAGAATATCTCTTATCATAGATATTACTTTAGAACGTAAAATAAATACTTCTCTTGATTTAGTATTAGCTATTAAATCTAAATATCTACGACGATATCTTTCTTCAATATCAGTTAGACCATGAAATTTTTCAGGGAGTGGTCTTAGAGCTTTTGAAAGATGAGTGAATTTAGTAACTCTAATACTTAATTCACCAGAATTTGTTCTCATGATAGTACCATGAATTCCAACAATATCACCTAAATCGGCTTTTTTGAATATTTCAAAAGATTCTTCCCCAATTACATCCAATCTAATATAGAGTTGTACTTGGCCGAACTGATCCATAATATTGGCAAATCCAGCTTTTCCTTTTCCTCTTATTGTAACTATGCGACCTGCGATAATTATTTCGCCTTCATCCATGTCATGTAATTCTTCTTTTGAATACTCTGAGTATTTGTCTTTAATAGTTTGAGTATTATTGTTGCGATCAAAACGTTGTCCAAAAGGATCAATATTATGCTCTCTTAAATATTCTAACTTTTCTCTTCTAACAATTTCTTGATCTGATAATTTTTCCATTAATTGTCACCTCATTTATATTATGCATAGTAAATTATAACATATAGTTATTAATTATATAAAGAAAATAGTACAACGTTTGTACTATTTTGTAGCTTCTTTTAATATATCTAAATTATCGTACATAATAGATATATATGTTGCTCCCGCCTCTTTTTCTTCTTCAGAAAGGTTACCAAGACCATGCAAATATAGCGCAATAGCTTGATCATCTACGTCTTGTAAAGCTTCTAATACTTGATCACCAGCAGGTGAGTTGGTATTTTTTTCAAAAAGAATATGATGAATATAGTGATATTGTGCCTCATTAACAAATTCAATCAAATCACTTGGGATACTTTCAGATGAATGTGGGCTTGTTACAATTGACATTATTTCAATATTGTAACGAGCGTGCCAATAGGTAAACAACATTGCAGTTGTAATAATTGGCTTAATTGCATCGTCGGCCATTTCTTGATAATCGTCATTTAATTTTTCAAGTAATGCAGTCATTACGGTGTAGTTGTTTTCATATAGTTCGCTATTTTCTGGATAAGTAACTACTAATTTATCTCTTACGAGTTCTGCCGCTTGAAGCATTCTTATGGGATCTAACCAAAAGTGAGGGTCATCTGATAATGAATTTTCATCACATTCTAAAATTGGATTTTCATAAGGTATTAAATGAGTATGCTCATGTGAATAGCAAACTTTATTATAGTTAATATATTGAGATACGTCAATTAGTTCGACTGTTCCTTCATTAAATGTGGAATCAGCATAATTAGGAATATAAGTATCAACCCCGGCATTTACATAAAACAATAAATCAGAATTAATCATATCGATTATTTCTTTTGCACTCCAATCTATTGATTCACTATGTACTGTTGAACCAGGAACTCTTTTCACTAATACAGTATCACCAGCTATTTGTTCTACTAGAAATTGCATAGGATAAACTGTAACGTAAATAATATCGTCAATTTCTTCTGGAGGTTTACATGCGCTTAGTGCTATAAATAGCACAAAAGTAAGAGCAATCATAAATATTTTTTTCATTTTTATCACCTATTTCTTTTGTGAAATAATTATATATTAAACAAGTAAATAATTCAATACATTATAGTCTTTTTTCTTCAATAATTTCAAACATATTTTTTGCATCTTCTTTTTTTGTGGAAACTTGAAGTTCAAGAACTTTTATTATAACAATTTTATTTCCGAAATGAATACTAATTATATCTTCTTCTGCAAGCTTTGTGCTTGATTTTGCTACTCTATCATTAATGAATATTCGGCCGTTATCTGCCACTTCTTTTGCGATAGTTCTTCTTTTAATAATCCTTGATACTTTTAGGTATTTATCTAATCTCATAATATCACCATATATATTATATCATATAAAAAGGATATCGAGGATATCCTTTTTATGCTTCTTAAGATGAATTAAGATATTTTTATACTTTTTCTAGGTTAATTTTGGGTTTTTCTTTTTCTTTTTTCTTAGATTCAGAGATAACAGTCTTTTCAGCTTTTTCTTCAACAAGTCTCTTTTTTTTCTCTTTGATTTTTTTCTTTTCCCACCAATCTAAAGTGCCTTTATCTACTATTTCGTAAATATTCTCTTTAGTTAATGTTTCAATTTCAAGTAAGTACTTAGCAATAAGTTTTACTAAATCTAAGTTTTTAGTTAATATATCTTTTGCATGTTGATAACATTCGTCAATAATTTTTCTAACTTCATTATCTATTTCAAGTGCTACTTGATCACTAAACATTTTATTAGTATTGTAATCTCTTCCTAGAAATACTTGATCACTACGTTTTTCATATTGGATTGGTCCAAGTGAACTCATTCCATATTCTGTAACCATTGATCTAGCAATTTCGGTAGCTTTTTGGAAATCGTTATGAGCTCCTGTGGAAACATCATCAAAGATAATTTCTTCACTAACTCGTCCACCAAGTAATCCTGTAATTCTATCAAGCAGTCCTCGCTTTGTAGCTAAAAATGATTCTTCTTCTTCAGGAAGCATTAAAGCATATCCACCTGCTTGTCCACGAGGAATAATTGTAACTTTATGAACAATATTTGCATTATCTAGCTTGATACCTAAAACAGCGTGTCCGGCTTCGTGATGAGCAATAAAGTTACGTTCTCTTTTAGATAATACTCTTGATTTTTTAGCAGGACCCATCATTACTCTATCGATTGCCTCATCAATATGGTAAAGCTTAATCAGCTGTTTATTTTCTCTTGCGGTAAGGATAGCAGCTTCATTTAATAAATTTTCTAAATCTGCTCCTGTAAAACCAGGAGTTCTTTTTGCGATTTCGTCAAATGTGATTTTAGGATCAATTTTTTTGTTTTTTGCATGAACCATTAAAATTGCTTTTCTACTTTTTATGTCTGGTCTTGCGATAGTAATTTGGCGATCGAAACGGCCGGGTCTTAATAATGCAGGGTCTAACACATCGGGTCTATTTGTTGCGGCAATTACGATAATTCCAGAATTTGATCCAAATCCATCCATTTCTACTAGCAATTGGTTAAGGGTTTGTTCGCGTTCATCATGTCCTCCGCCAAGTCCAGCACCTCTTTGACGTCCTACAGCATCTATTTCATCAATAAAGACGATACATGGTGCATTTTGTTTCGCGGTTTTAAACATATCACGAACACGGCTTGCTCCAACACCAACAAACATTTCAACAAAATCAGATCCGCTTATTGAATAAAATGGAACGCTTGCTTCACCAGCTACAGCTCGTGCTAGCAATGTTTTACCAGTACCGGGAGGACCAACAAGTAATACTCCAGTAGGTATTCTAGCTCCTAAACTCATATACTTTTTAGGATCTTTTAAGAAGTCGATTAGTTCTGCCATTTCTTGTTTTTCTTCTTCGAGACCAGCAACATTAGCAAATGTAGCTGTTTTTCCTTTATTTAATTTAGCACGGTTTTTACCGAATTCAAAAGCTTTAGTATTTCCTCCTTGGTTTCTCATAAAGAAACCAATAATGAATATTAAGATGATAATTGGTAGAAGCATTATTAGAATACTCCAGAAATTATATGATGAACCTCTTTCATGTTCATATACAATATTATTAGTATCATCAGCTGCAGCTAAATCAATAATATAGTTTAATGTATCTTCAGTTGGAACTTCTAGAAAATAAGAACTTCCGTTTGTTAAAGTACCTTCTAGTAAATAAGCACCAGAATTAATGTCACCTGAAATAGGTGTTGATGTAATTGTTGCGATTTCTTTGTTTTCGATTTTTGATATGAATGTACTATATTTATATTCAATTGGTTGTTCATCTTGATAAGAAAACATATACACTGCTGCAAAAACGAAAAGCAATATTATTGCTACAACAACTAGACTACCTAGTCTTCCTTGCTGAGGTTTTAATTGTTTATTTTCTGCCATATTAACACTTCCCTATTTGTTATATACTTCTGGTTTTAATACTCCTACATATGGTAAATTTCGATATTTTTCTTCATAATCTAATCCAAATCCAACTACAAATTCTTTTGGAATAGTTGTTCCAATATATTCAGGAACTAAATTAACAACTCTACCAGCAGGTTTATCTAATAATGTTGCTATTGTAACACTTTTAGCTCCTCGGTACATTAATAAATCTTTGATAACTTTTATAGTTTTTCCTGTATCAACGATATCTTCAGTGATGATTATATGACGATCATGAACAGGAATTCCTAAGTCTTTTAATATTTGGACATCACCAACAGATTTGATTCCTCCATGGTAACTTGATACATCCATAAATCCAACTTCTAAATGAATGTCTATTTCAGTAAGTAAGTAACCCATAAATGGGACACATCCTTTTAATAATCCAATTACTAATGGAAATTTATCTTTGTAATCTTTTGCAAGCTGTTTCCCCATATCTTTAGCAATTTGAAAAATTTGGTCTTGGGAAACTAATACTTTCTCGATATCTTTTTCTAACATTACTTCACCTCATATATATAGATTTTATTTATACATTTTTTATCTTGATGAGATTTCTTGATTCCAGGAATCCAAAGAACATTATTTTTATTAGCGATAACAAATAGTTTGTCTCTTTTAGATAAAGGAACCTTTTGATCAATAAAAATATCTTTTACTTTTTTTGTTCCCACTTTAAGAATCATTTTGTCACCATTTTTTCTATTTCTTAAATAAAGTGGAAATACCATATTATTATAACATAATTCAAAATAATTTGTATTATATTGTTCTATTTTATTCTTACTAAAAATATAGCTATCATTATCAGATACAAAATATTCTCCAAAATCATTTATCTCAATATTTTGTTTGATAATTTGTTTCTTTTTTTCTACATAGATATAGTCATATTCTTTTACGAAATTATAATTTTTCCCTAATGAAATTATTTGGTTTGGAGTACTGCTTAAGCATAATTTAATCATACTGGTATATTGTTCATAACTAACTTCTACAATATTATTTGTTATGATATTTACAAGGTGCTTTAATACTTTTATTTTAATGATTTTGTCAAGTTTGTTGAAGGTTTCTAGATTTACATTGTTATAAAAGCAATGCTCCTTAATGAATTCATCTTTTAATCTGTTTAGTACAATATCTGCTGATTCAATATAATCTTTAAATTGAATAATCTTTTCATTTAGATTAGGATTTTCTTGTTTAAGCAGGGGAATAATGTTATGTCTGTATCTATTTCTTGTATATAAATCCTCTTGGTTTGATAAATCCTCATAAAATACAACACTATATTTTTTGGCATATTTAAGGATTTCTTCTTTTGTTATTTCCATTAGTGGTCTTACGATGGAGATATTACGATCTTTTCTAATTTCGGGGATTCCTGCATATCCACTAAATGATGTACCCCTAGTGATTCTCATAATTGTTGTTTCTACCTGATCATCTAAATGATGAGCTACAACTATTTTTGAGGCTTTGTATTTTTGAGCAATAGCTTTGAAGAAACTGTATCTTTGATTTCTTGAGTCATCTTGGAAGTTTAGCTTTATGTTATCTTTTACGATATAGCCTTCAAAAGGAATATCTAATTTTTTAGCAAGATTTTTGATGTTTTTATATTCAATATCTGATTCTTTTCTTTTTTTATGATTTACATGAGATATGATTAGATTTAATTCAAGATTAATATTGTTTAAGATATCTAAAAGAACCATTGAATCTACTCCACCACTGAGAGCAACAATGATTGTTTCTTTTCTAACAAAAAATCTTTTATCAATTATGAATTTTCTTAAATCTCTTTCCATGATTATCACCTTATTATAATTATATCATATTAACCGTTAATAGATATTATATATTATTTACTTTGAATTACAAAATATTTACTTGATATTAATCATTTATGCTATAATATAGGAAATAGACAAAAAACAGAACGGAGAGAGATTATGTTTAAATTCCCTAAATTAAGTAAGAAAGAGCGAGCATGGGTATTATACGATGTTGCTAATTCTGCTTTTGTTTTAACAGTTATTACAGTTTTATTTCCTATTTTATATCATGAAGTTTATATGGGTCATACTGGAGCTGTATGGGCTGATGGATCGGCAATATTTAAATATTTAACAAGTGCGTTAGCTTTGACTGTAGCACTTTTAAGCCCAGTTATTGGGGCTTGGTCCAATTATCGTGGTAATAAAAAGAAATTCTTTAAAATATTTTTAATTATTGGAATAATTGGTGGGTTTGGTATAGCAATACCAGAACTTGATTGGCTATTATTATTGTTGATTTTCTCAATTTCAAGTATTGGGTATAATTTAACAAATGTAGTATATGATGCATTTTTAGTAGATGTTACTGGTGAAGATAAAATGGATGAAATTAGTGCAACAGGATTTGCATGGGGATATTTAGGTAGTTTAATTCCTTTCTTCATTGCAATGATTCCTTATTTACTAGTAACACTTGGAAAGATAGATGCGTCTCATGGGCATCTTGCTATTAGTTTTGGGTTTATTGTTGCTGTTGGTTGGTGGTTATTCTATTCATTACCAATTTTAAAAGAAGTAGATCAAACAGTTAATATTGAGTTAGAGGGAAATACTCTAGGAGCATCATTAAAGAGATTAGGACAAACATTTAAAGATATTAGAGCATATCGATACATATTTTTGTTCTTAATAGCTTATTTATTATATATTGATGTTGTTAATACAGTTATTAGATTAGCCGTAAATATTAGTGATGATTTAAATGTTAGTGATACTACTATATTGGGAGTAATAATAATGGTACAGTTTATTGGGTTCCCTTCTGCAATAATTTATGGACGTTTAACGAAACGTTTCGGTGGAAAGAAAATGATTTTCTATGGAATTTTAGTATACGCATTAAGTATTTATGTGACAAGTCTAATTGTTGATGCGAATACAACATATTTAATGTGGGTTGTAGGAATTCTTATCGGGACTGCTCAGGGTGGTATCCAAGCTGTAAGTAGAAGCTATTTTGCTAAAATGGTGCCTAAAGAAAAGGCTAATGATTTCTTTGGATTCTTTAGTGTTTTCGGAAGATTTGGGGGAATTATATCACCGTTTATATTAGCGTTCTTGGCTACACAGTTTAATAAAGAAACAAATGAAGCTGTCTTGTACCTATTGATTCCATTAGCAGTTGCAAGTATTCTTTTGATATTTGTTAGACCGGATAAAGCAAAAACAATTGAACAATAAAGATAAAAAATATATTCTTGCAAGCAAGTCTCCTAGGAGAATTGAATTACTTAAAATACTTAATATTGATTTTATTGTAATTCCAAGTAATATATGTGAAGAAATAAAGAAAGAACTTACAAACGAGGAAGTTGTTATGGATATAGCTCTTCAAAAAGCTGAAGATATCAGTAGCTTACACCTTGATAAGTATGTACTTGGATTTGATACTTTGGTAATTCTTGATGGAGTTCCTCTTGGAAAACCAAAAGATGAAGAAGATGCATTTAGAATGTTAAAATTGCTTAGTGGAAGAACACACACAGTATTAACTGGATGTGCTATTGTAAATAACATTTACCGAGATTCTTTTTATAGTTCTGCAGAAGTAACTTTTCATGATATGTCTGATAAAGAAATCAAAGAATATGTTGATACTAAAGAGCCACTTGATAAAGCTGGGGCTTATGGTATTCAAGCATATGGGTCTAAGTTTATCAAAGAAGTTAAGGGAGATTATTTCACAATAGTGGGGTTACCGATTGCTAAGTTATATAATAGAATTAAAGTACTTTAAAGAGACCTTTTTTGGTCTCTTTTTTATCTGTTAACTATGCTTTTGGTGTAGTTTGGTGTAAAATAAATGTATGATACCCTAAAGCCATTTATTTATAGAAAAAGAAGTGATATTCTATGTGTGACTTCAGAAGGAGGCTATTTTATGTTTAAATTAAAAGTTTCAAAAAGTGAACATAAAATAATTAAGGAGAGGTTAAACCTTGTTGAAACTATCAATTATGATTATATCTTAACTGATGATAAGGAATTAATCGAAGAAGGTAAAATAAATATCGTTTTCAATTCGGCCGAGATTATTAGAGTAACTAATCTACTTGATTTAATTGTTAAAGGTGAAGAATTAAACGTTATCGGAAGTAATGAATTTGGACAAAAGAGTGTTGAATCTCGTAATTTCCATTATTTCATTGTTGAAGAGGATGATGTCTTTGGTGTTTTAAGTAATACAAGATTACTGATTAAGACAAAATTATATGAACTTGAAGAATTACTTAAACATAAAAACTTTATACGTATAAGCAAGTATTGTTTAGTTAACATTGGAAAAATCGATTATATTAAACCAGCCCTTAACTCCAAGCTCGATTTGCTATTAAAGAACTCTGAACATTTAGAAGTAAACAGAGGATATTTAAAGGATTTTAAAAAAGCTTTAGAAATTTAAGGAGGTATCATTATGTTATTTTTAATTAATAACCCAGCTATTGCTTTCATATTGTTAGTAGTAATTGGATTTACAGTATTAATGGGTACAAAAATATTCGAAGAACTAAAATTGAACAATGCTTTATCTTTGAAACAAAAACAAATGAGAATCAGCAATCCGATGAAGAGTTTTAAGTCTCGAATTGCCTTGTTAACAAGTGCCGCATTGGCGCCTGTTGCTGCATTAGTAATAGTTGTATCGGTGGCTTTAAGTCCACAAACAACTCCTTTGGATAGTCAGTTGTTAGAAGTAAGTTCTGCGGATGAAATTTATGAAATATACAGAGATTTTCAAGAGAAAATGAACTTAAGTAATGATTATACTACGCAAGGAATAAGAGATGGAATGGTTTTTGAAAGATCATTCACAGGTGGTTTTAATACTTTTGGTACAACTACTGATGGGTTGTTGTATGATTCAGTAGGATCAAGTGAACAAAACTTAGATACGGGAAGCGATGACTTTTCTGATACAAATACTCAAGTTATTGGTGTAGATGAAATGGACAATGTTCTGACAGATGGAAAGTACATTTACTCAATATATGAAAACAAAGTGCAGATTTCATTAGCTTATACAACTGTTGATGGACCTGAAGTATTAAGTTTATATAGAACATTTGTATTTTCAAATGATTATTGTGATTCAGAGCAATTTATTCCTCAAGGAATGTATGTAGATGATAACTATTTCATTATTATTGGTAATCAATATAATTTTAATTGTGAAGAATATTTTGAAGAAGATACAAGAATTGATGCTATCGAACCTTGGAATTGGTTTTACTGGAATCCAAGTAGTAGTAATATTAAAGTATTAGTATTTGATAAAACAAAAGATTTTGAACTACAAGATGAGTATTTAATGAATGGATATTTTACTGGCACAAGAAAAATTGATAATAATTTATATATTATCACTAATAACCGTATTCCTTTTGGTGATGAGGATGTTGATATTGATTATTATTTATCGGAATATGAAGTAAATGGGCAAGTTACTAGAGCTTCATATGATGATGTAATCTATATTGAAGGATCATCTCCTAACTCATTTACAACGTTTTATGGTATTGATTTAGATACAACACAAGTTGATGTGGAAACAATTTTGGGGGATCATGGATACAATCTTTATGTATCAACTGAAAATATGTATTTAGTTGGTTCAGTATATTATTTCTACCCAATGGTTGATGTTATTAAACTTGACGAGCCTGTATTTGATTCTAAAACTGCTATTATGAAGGTTGAAATTGATGATGGTAAAGTTGAATATAAAGGAACAGGATTAGTAAAAGGACATCCACTTAATCAATTTTCAATGGATGAATATAACGGATACTTAAGAATTACTACTACAACTGGTTGGTGGGGAGAAGGAATCAACAATAGATTATATATTTTAGATGAAAATCTAAACGAAGTAGCTGTATTAGAGAAATTAGGAAAACCAGGAGAGTTAATTAAATCAACAAGATTTGTTGGTGATTATGCTTATTTAGTTACTTTCCAACAAATTGATCCATTTTATGTAATAAATTTATCTGATCCTAATCATCCATTTATTGAGGGAGAATTATTAATTCCTGGATTTAGCACATATCTTCAACCATTAAATGAAGATTATATATTAGGAATTGGATTTGGAGATAAATATGGTGGAACAAACGGACTTAAGATTTCTATATATGATATTTCTGATAAATCAAATCCATTTGTATTTGATGAAATAATTTTTGATTATTCAGAATTTGGATGGGCATCTAGTTCAGTAACCTATAATCACAAGGATTTACTTGTAAGTTTATCTAAGGGTATTATTGCATTACCGTTTTCAACTTATAATTGGACCGATAGTGGAAGAAGTTATAATAGTGGTATCCTAGTTTATAATATTAATTTAGAAACAGGATTTACCTTTAATGGATATGTAACACATGATACAGATTCAGAAGAAGAAATCTATGTATATAAAAGTAAGTTTATAAGTGATTATTTCTATACTATATCAAATAAATATATTAAAGTATCAACAATAACAAATACAGAAGAAATTCTTTATTCAACTGATTTAATTGTAGATTAAAAGTAAACTATAAAAAACAATCGCCTTAGGGAGATTGTTTTTTTATGTGTTTTTTCGGTAAATATTTAATCTTATTACTTCATCTTTAACAGCTTTACTAACAGCTTTAACAACTCTTTTATCAAATGGCGAAGGAATAATATAGTCTCTTTTTAATTCTTCATCTTTAATTATGTACGCAATAGCTTTTGCTGCATGTAACTTCATACTTTCAGTAATTTTTGTTGCTTTTGAATCTAGGGCGCCCCTAAATAGTCCTGGGAAAGCTAAAACATTGTTTATTTGATTCGGAAAATCAGACCTACCAGTTCCAACGATATATGCATTTGCTTCTAATGCATCTAGGGGCATGATTTCAGGTTCAGGGTTTGCCATTGCGAAAATGAAAGGATCTTTAGCCATAGACCTAACCATACTTTTTGTTACAAGGTTTTTGGCTGAAACACCTATAAAGACGTCTTTATTTTTCATAAGAGCTTTAAGAGAGTCATTTTCAAGGTTTGTGGGTAAATCAATAATAGATTGATCTATTAATTCTTTTTCTAAAAAAGTGTAGTTATCGTATTTTGATTTTAACATTACTCCTTTTAAATTGTATCCATATACTTTTTTAACACCAATGTCTTTTAGTAGGCGGGCTATTGAACTTCCAGCAGCTCCTGTTCCACTAAGAACAACTTCTAAATCTTTTAGTTTTCTATTAGTTAATCTACAAGAGTTTATTAGTGCAGCGATAGTCACTATCGCAGTACCATGTTGATCATCATGAAAAACAGGTATATTCAGTTCTTCTTTTAATCTTCTTTCGATGATAACACAGTTTGGGGCACTAATATCTTATAAATTTATTCCTCCAAAAGTAGGAGAGATATTTTTTACAATTTGTATTATTTCTTCTGGATCTTGGGTATCTAAACAAATAGGAAAAGCATCAACATCGGCAAATTCTTTAAATAAAATTGCTTTACCTTCCATTACTGGTAAACTAGCATAAGGGCCAATATTTCCTAGTCCTAAAACAGCGCTTCCATCCGTGACGATGGCAATCATATTACCTTTGTTAGTGTATTTATAGATATCTTCTTGATTATCTTTAATTTTTAAACAAGGTTCAGCTACACCAGGACTATAAGCTAATGACAAATCATCACTATTTTCTATTTTGATTTTAGAAATAACTGATATTTTACCTTTATTTTCTTCATGAAGTTTTAGGCTTCGTTCTTTAATGCTATTTTTCATAACAAGTTATCCTTGAATATATCATTACCATAAATATCGTAGGCAACAAAGCATGGAAAGTCTTTAACTTCAAGCTGATAGATAGCTTCTGCTCCTAAATCTTCATACATAATTAATTTACTTTTTAGTATTTTGCTACTAATTAAAGCTCCTGCTCCACCTGTAGTAATTAAATAAACGGCATTATTCTTTATCATTTCCTGTCTGAATTCTTCACTTCTATTCCCTTTTCCAATCATGATTTTTAATCCTTGTTCCATAAGTGGTACTGCAAGTTTATCCATTCTATAACTTGATGTAGGACCACTTGATCCTATTGGAAAATTATCTCTTTTAGGAGTTGGACCTACATAATAGATAATACTTCCTTTAATTTCAAAAGCGGGGTTAGACTCGTTTAGAAGTCTAGAATGTGCCTGATCTCTGGCGGTATAAATAGTCCCAGATATTAAAACTTTTTCACCAACTTTAAGGTTTTTAATGTCTTGATCTTTTATTGGGGTATTTAGTCTTATCATAGTTCCACCTCAGTGTGTCTTGAGGAATGACACTGAATATTAATTGCTACTGGGAGACTAGCTATATGCATTGGATGGTAATTTATTTTTACTGCTAAACATGTTGTTTTTCCTCCAACTCCCATTGGGCCAACACCTAAAGCATTTATTTCTTTGTATAAATCATCTTCAAGTTTTTTGATAATTTCGTCTTCATTAGAGTCATCTAAATCTCTGAATATTGCTTCTTTTGCAAGTATTGCGCTTTTTTCAAAATTTCCACCAATACCAATACCAACAATTAGAGGTGGACAAGGTCTACCTCCGGCATTGAAAATAGTGTCTAATACTAATTTCTTAACTCCTTGAATTCCTTCTGTGGGAGTAAGCATGGTAACTTTACTCATATTTTCACTACCGCCACCTTTAGCAGCTATTTTCATTATTATTTTATTACCTTGAACTATTTTTGTATGAATTATTGCTGGTGTATTATCTTGTGTATTTATTCGATCAAACGGGTGATTTACCATTGATTTGCGTAGATATCCTTCGTGATATCCTTGTCTTACACCTTCATTAATTGCTTCATAAATATTTCCATCAAAATGAACGTTATTTCCAATTTCTAATAATACAACAACAACACCTGTATCTTGACATAAAGGAATATTTCCTTCTTTAGCAATTTCATAATTTTCAAGAATATCTGATAATATTGATTTTGATAATTCTAATGTTTCATTTTCTTTTGCTTTTCTTATTAACGAAACAAGTGATTTATCTAGGTGGTAGTTGATTTTTATTACTGCTTTTTTTACTAACTTAGTAATATCTTCTAAATTAATTTGTCGCATAATATTCACCCTCTCTATCTCAAATTAATTATAACACAATATATATGTAATATATTAAACAAGATATATTTTAATAAATAAAAAAAAGATATATTTTACTTGATTATCTAAAAGGAGTTTGATATAATTTGATAGCGAATAAAACTTACCATGGGAAACCATGGCGGAAGGAGTAATAACGATGAAAAAAGGAATACATCCAGACTATAAAACTGTAACAATTACATGCACTACATGTGGTAATGTTTTTGAAGGTGGTAGTACATTGAAAGAGATACGTGTTGATACTTGTTCAAATTGTCACCCTTTCTATACAGGAGAACAAAAATTTGCTGCAGCTACTGGTCGTGTTGAGAGATTTAATAAACGTTACGGTGTAAATAAAAAATAATTGATAACTTAGCCACTTGAGTGGCTTTTTTATTTGTCTTTAAAAGAAAAACCCAAATAATTTATTTGGGTTTATATATTATGTATAGAACTTTCTTGGTTTATAACTTGTGTGTATTAATTCTTTTGCAAAATCAGATCCTGGTTCAATTAACCAATCCTGGTACATCTTAGTAATAATTTTATTAGTATGTGATTCACGATGTTTTTTATGCTCATCAATTTTGTATACTGATGCAGTTCTTAAAGCACTTATGTCAACAGTATCTTGGATTTTTGCTGGGTGAATTGGTTGTCCACCACCGTTAACACAACCACCAATACAACCCATAAATTCTACGAAGTGGTATTGTTTTTTTGATTTTTTCATTATTTTGAAAAATTCTTTTATGCTTGCTCCACCATGAACTACAGCAACATTAAGTTTTTGTCCAGCAAGTGTGTAAGTAGCTTCTTTTATATTTTCTAGACCACGAACCTCTTTGAAGTCTATTGCTTTGTGTTTTTCTCCTAATACTTCTGAAATTGTTCGAAGTGAAGCTTCCATAACGCCACCGGTTACTCCAAATATCATTCCAGCTCCAGTATATTTCGCTAAATCACCATATGGTTTTGAATCTTCGAGTTTCATTAAGTCGATTCCTTTACGTTTTAGTAATCTAGCATACTCTCTGGTTGTTAAAACATAATCTACATCTCTTATTCCTTCGTATTCCATTTCAGGACGTCTTGCTTCATGCTTTTTAGCAATACAAGGCATAATTGCAACAAATTTGATTTCTTCTATACTATACCCTTGTTCAAACGCAAAGTGATGTTTAGAAATAATACCAGCTGTTTGTTGTGGAGATTTCACTGTTGATAAATGATTTAAATATTCAGGTTCATATTGTTCAATATAATTTATCCATCCAGCAGAACATGAAGTAAATTGAGGTAATCTTTCACCTGATTTCACTCTTTTTAATAATTCAGTTCCCTCTTCCATAATAGTTAAATCAGCTGCAAAATTAATATCCATAATTTCATCGAATCCAACCATCTTGAATGATGTAAACATCTTACCTTCGACGTTTTCACCAATTGCACTTCCGAATTCTTCACCTAGAGCAACTCTAACTGAAGGAGCTGCTCCAACAACAACTTTTTTTGTTTTATCGTTTAGTGCATCAATTACTAAATCAATTTCGGATTTCTCTTTAATTGCAGCAACTGGGCAAGCTTGAATACATTTACCACAGTAGATACATCCACTATCCTCCATATTATGAAATAATGCAGGTCCTACGTATGTTTCATTTCCACGTTCATTAAAATTTAAGATATTTAGACCAGTATATATTTCACACGCTGAAACACATCTACCACATAAGATACATTTACCACTATCTAATACAATAGCATCAGATGAATCATTTATTAAACGTTCCTTTTTGGAGAAATCATTGTTTTCCCCATAAACATTATCAACATTATATCTTCTCATTAAGTCTAGTAATTCACAATTATGCTCTCTTTCACAAGCCCAACATTCAAAAATATGATTGCTGGCTATTAATTGTAAATTTTGAACTACTGAATCATGAATTTCAGGAGTATCAGTTTCGACTACCATACCTTCTTGAACTGCTAAAGTACAAGAGTTTTTTAAACCATTTAGATTTTCAACATCAACTAAACATAAACGACAGCTTGATGTTTCATTAATACCTTCAAGAAAACAAAGTCTAGGAATATTAAATCCTAATTCTTCAGCAGCCTTCATTACTGTATAATTTTCTGGTACCGATGTTTCTATTCCATTAATTGTTAATTTTATATTTTTCATCATCGAACCTCCTAAATACTTATGATTGCATCAACTGGGCAAACGTTTTTACAAATTCCACATTTTATACAAACTGATGTATCAATAGTATGTAGTTGTTTTGCTGTACCAGTTATACAATTAACAGGACAGTTAGCAACGCATTTAGTACAACCGATACAATCATCGGTAATAAATATTTCAATTAATGCCTTACATTTTCCACCAGGACATTTTTTATCTACAACGTGTGTTTCAAATTCATCTCTAAAGTGTTCTAGCATTGAAAGAATGGGGTTTGGTGCTGCTTGTCCAAGACCACAAAGCGATGAATTTTTAACCATTTTTGCTAAATGTTCTAATTTATCAATATCTTCTAATGTTCCATGTCCCGACGAAATTATATTTAACATTTCGAGCATTTTTTTGGTTCCTTCACGGCAAGGTGTACATTTACCACAAGATTCATCTACAGTAAATTCAAGATAGAAACGACAGATATCAACCATACAATTATCTTCATCAATAACTACCATTCCACCAGATCCCATCATTGATCCAACTTCATGCAATGTTTCATATTCGATTTTTAAATCAAGTAAGTGTGGAGGAATTGCTCCTCCAGAAGGGCCACCTGTTTGGACTGCTTTTAATTCTTTATTATTAGGAATTCCTCCCCCGATATCATAAATAACTTCTCTTAAAGTAGTTCCCATAGGAACTTCTACTAGTCCAGCATTTTTAATGTTACCACCTAGACTAAATACTTTTGTTCCCTTTGATTTTTCTGTACCAATTTTAGCAAACCACTCAGCACCTTGAAATAATATTTCAGGAACATTAGCTAATGTTTCTACATTGTTAATGATAGTAGGTTTATCCCATAATCCTTTTTCTGCTGGGAATGGAGGTTTGTTTCTAGACATACCTCTACCACCTTCGATTGAAGCGATTAATGCAGTTTCTTCTCCACAAACAAATGCTCCAGCTCCTAAACGAATTTCAATATCAAAATTGAAACCACTTCCAAATATGTCATTACCAATTAATCCAAGATTTTTAGCTTGATTAATAGCTGTTTTTAGTTTTTCAATGGCTGTAGGGTATTCTATACGAACATAAACATAACCCTTGTCTGCTCCAATAGCGTAACCTGCTATCATAAGACCTTCAATAATACTATGTGGGTCTCCTTCTAGTAAAGCTCGATCCATAAATGCTCCTGGGTCTCCTTCGTCTGCATTACAAATAACATATTTTTGATCAGATTCATTGTTATAAGCAAACTTCCATTTTAAACCTGTTGGGAATCCACCACCACCACGACCACGAAGACCTGATGCCATCATTTCTTCAATAACTTCCATACGAGTCATTTCGAGTAATGCTTTACCAAGCCCACGATAACCATTTCTTGCGATGTATTCTTCAATATCATCAGGATTTATCAGTCCACAATTACGGTTAGCAATACGTGTTTGTTTTGCATAGAATTTAATTTCATCAAAAGCTTTTACTTCTTTATTTTCGGTTAAAGCTTCATCAAAAACCAATCTCTCCACTATACGTCCTTTATATAAATGTTCTTCACAAATGACTTTTATGTCTTTACTTTTTACCAAGGCATAGAAAACTCCTTCGGGATAGACTATTACAAAAGGTCCTTGTTCACAAAGACCGACGCATCCGGTGTTTACAAGTTTTATTTCATGTCTAATTCCTAAATTACTTAAATGTTCTTCGAATTCAGCTCTTAGTGATTTTGCACCACGAGCAACACAGTTTGAACCACTGCATATTAGAACGTGTGATCTTTCTATCATCTGTCTTTCACCTACAATCTATATTTTCCTATTACATAGTCTGAGACAACTTTACCACCTATAAGGTGTTCCTTAATAATTCTTTCTGTAGCTTCAACATCTACTCTACAGTAAGTTGTTCTATTTTCACCTTGAAGAATTTCAACGATTGGTTCAATCGCACATTCACCAATGCAACCAACTGGTGTAACAGTAATTTTGTCTAAGTTATATTCAGCGATTTTCTCAACAAATTTATTCATTACAGGGCGAGCACCTGCGCTAATACCACAAGTAGCCATGCCAACTAAAACTCTTATTCCTTCATTTTTTCCGCGCATTTGAACTTTGCTTTGAGCGGCATCACGAATCTTTTTTAAATCGTCTAAAGATTTCATACTGATTCCTCCTTTTGAATATTAATAATTCCTTCTTTTATATTATTTTTAATCCACAAAATTACATTGTAATCTGTGAAAGGAATTCCTTCTAAAGCGTTTCTTACTTCTCTAGTATCAAATATGTATTTTTTATTATTGTAATTATGTTCATAATAAATATTTATATTTTTTTCGTTTAAAATTAGAATAATTAATGTCTCTTCAATATTACCAAGTGGGGCCCTATTAATATGGTCTCGCTGGAATGTAGCTATAATTGTAGTGCCTTTATTTTTAGTTGATGAAATTTTAAAATTTCCACTACTCATTTCAGCAGCCATTTTGAATAACGAGACGCCTAGTCCAACTTTTCTTGTTGTTCTTGTTGTGAAGAATGGGTCTGAAACTTCTGATAATGTTTTTTTATCCATTCCAAATCCATTATCAATTATTTTAATCTTGAAGATATTATCTATTACGCTATCAGTTATTATTATTTGAATTAAACCGGCATTTGCCTTAATAGAATTTTGGCATATATCAAGTATATGTAGCGACAATTCATTCATTTGAATCACCTCGCATATATTTAAAAAAATTTTCAATATTTTTTTCTTTTAGTTCAATAAAATAGTCTTTTTCAGATATCGATAATAAAGTATGTGCATCAGAATTAAATAGAATTCGATATTTAAGTAATTCTGGATGGTTTTTTAAATATTTATCTTTTATATATTGGGAAATTTCTATTGCATCAAACTCAAGATCATTTAAATTGTAAGTATTTATAACGCTATTTGAGGATCTATCAATATGACATAAAACAAGTAATCCATCTAGTTTTCTAACTTCTTTTACTAAGTCTTTGTAAGGTATTTTGGTAGAAGTTAAAGGGGTATCAAATGTTTCAACTTCGATATCATATATATCAGTAATAACTTGATCTTCTTTTTTGAAAATGCCCCATTCACCGTTAAGATTTGATTCAAGGTATTTATCAAATACAAGCGCATCATTAAATGACTTAAAGAAACAAAGAACATCAAAATTTTCTTTTACAGTAACTTCAACACCGGGAATAAATATAAAATCATAAGAATCTTCTAATTCTTTAAATACTTTAAGTTGTTTTGTGGTATTGTGATCTGTTACGGCTAAAAAATCTAATCCTTTTAGCATTGCCATATTCAGTATATTATTTGGTGTCATTAGTTCATCTGCACAAGGAGATAGTATCGAGTGCATATGAAGATCATAGTAATACTTAATTTTTGACACCCATTTTGTGTAAGGTAATAACGGTTTCTGATGTTGATAGATTTGTTCTTATTAGAGGTATATTAAGTTCATTAGTTTTAATGATTATAGCTTCGTTTACCTGAATATTATGTGAAAATATAACACAACTTAGATCAAGCAAACTAGCAACTCCGAGAACATTAATGTTATTCAAAACCGTTATTAAAATATTGTGTTCATTGGCAAATCCCAAAACATGGCTTAATAAATCACAAGAAAAAATACCATTTACTTCATTTTCAATACCTGAATCATCAGAGATTAGTTGAAAATGTTTTGATTCTAACAAATTTTTAACTTTCATAATTATCACTACTAATATAAAATTTTAAATATAGTTTAGTACCTTCTTTTGAAGAGGTTAGAAGCATTTCGTCAGAAACAGCTTTAATATTTGGTAAGCCCATACCTGCACCAAAACCATTTTCAATTGCAAGAGGACTTGCAGTAGAAAAACCTGCTGTCATTGCTTCATCAATTGATTCAATACCTGGACCTCTATCAGTAAATGTAATTTCAATAAAATCATCTGTAACATTGAGGTTTGCATCTCCTCCATAAGAATGGATAACTACATTTATTTCAGCTTCATAAATACCTATTGTAACTTTTTTAACAAATTCTCGAGTTAATCCTCTTCGTTTTAATTCTCTTTTTGTTAGACTAGCAATTGTGCCTGCATTAGCAATATCCTGTCGTTCAATATTGTAATTTTTGGCGTATGTTTCCAAATTATTGCTCCTCTAAAACTGATTCATAGCTTTTGACACCATTCATAAATAATAGTCCACTTGTACGGTACATTGTTAATTTTGTACAAATAAGTGTAATACCAATCTCATCGGCTAAATCAATTACAGATTGTGAAGGAACTTTGCCTCTAACAAAAATTATTGTTTCTAAGTCTAGTATTTCAGCAGTTCTTAAAGCTTGATTGGTAACTAATCCAGTTACTAATGCTCCGTGAGCACCAATATAACTAGGCATTTGTTTAAGTAACATTAAAGCATCGCTCATTAAATCACATACAAAAGCATAATTAATTTCTCTAACACATCTGGGACATTCTAGGTTGTATTGTTTTGCTTCCAGCAAATCTAATACTTGTATTAATTCCATTATTTTCCCCTCGCATTCTTAATTATTCTTTTTGCTTTTGCAACATCTACTTCTCCAAAAACCTCATTATCAAAGCACATAACAGGAGCCATTCCACAAGTTCCTATACATCTAATGGCTTCTAGAGTGATAAAACCATCTTTTGTTGTTTCGCCAACATCAATTCCTAATTCGTTTTTAACTGCATCAAGAATAATTTGAGATCCTCTAACGTAACATGGGGTACCTAAACATACACCAAGTACGTGTTTCCCTTTTGGCTCAAGAGAAAAGCTAGCATAAAAGGTAACAATTCCATTTATTTCAGCAATTGTAGTATTAGAGTATTCTGAAATTATTTTTTGAACTGGTAAAGGTATACATCCAAAAATTCTTTGTGCCGAATGAAGAATAGGCAGTAATGGTCCGGGATTTTTCATATGTTCTTTAATTTCACCTAGTAATTCCTTTCTTTTTTCCTCTGATATTTCAAATTTTTTGCCCATAATTTTCTCCTCACTAAAAATATAATTTAGATTTCAAACAATTATAACATAATTGTCGGATTTTATAAAGTTTTTTCAAAGTATTTTTAGGATATTATTAATAATGAATATTCCTTTAAATTAGCCGTTTAAGTAAAAATTATAAAATTTACAAAAAAAAATTATAATCATAGAAATAATATTTTATAATATAAAGTATTATTAGAGTTTTTCTTGTGTTGTTTCTTAAAAAAAATATTGTGTTTTTATGGTCTTTATTGTATTATAATATTAGTTAATAAAGGGGTGGAATTATGTATTTAAATCAAAAAGATGGTTGGATTGAAGTTATCACTGGCCCAATGTTTGCAGGTAAAACAGAAGAATTGTTAAGAAGAATTAAACGCCTCGAATATGCTAAGAAGAATATTGTTGTTTTTAAGCCTCTTATGGATGATAGATTTTCTGAGAGTGAAATTGTGTCACATAACGATACACGAACAAAATCTGTTAATATATCTTTTGCTAGACAGATTTTTGATTATATCGATGATAAAACGGATGTTGTTGCAGTGGATGAGGTACAATTTTTGGATTCTGAAGCAGTTGGAATTATTGAATATCTAGCTAGTAAGGGTATCAGAATAATTGTTAGTGGACTAGATAAAGATTTTCGGGGTGAACCATTTAGCTTTATGCCAAAACTACTTTCGTTGGCGGAATATGTTACAAAATTAACGGCTATTTGTGTTAAATGTGGCCGTCCTGCAACAAGAACCCAGAGAATAGTAAACGGAAAACCTGCTAGATATATCGATCCTATTATAATGATTGGTGCAGAAGAATCATATGAAGCAAGATGTAGAGCATGTCATAAAGTGTATCGAAAACCAAATCCATATAAAGGGAGAATTAAAAAGAATAATGGATCATAGTAAATACATGAAAATGGCTTTAAAGCAAGCTAAAAAGGGGTATAAAAAAGGAGAAGTTCCAATAGGTGCTGTTATTGTAAGAGATGGAAAAGTGATTGCTAAAGCATATAATTTAAGAGAAAAATCAAATCTTGCAACAGGTCATGCAGAAATTGTTGCGATTGAAAGAGCAAATAAGGCAATAAAAAGTTGGAGACTTGACAGTTGTACATTATATGTTACAATCGAACCGTGTCCAATGTGCGCAGGTGCAATAATTCAGTCTAGAATAAAAAATGTTGTTTATGGAGCAAAAGATATAAAATCTGGAGCACATGAAAGTATAACAAATTTATTTGATTTACCATTTAATCATAAAGTAAATGTTATAAATGGAATTATGGAAGAAGAGTGTGGAGAAATTATAACAGAGTTTTTCAAAAAAATGAGAAAGAAATAATGATATTGATATTGATATCTCTTATGAATCATCCTCATTCAATAGTTGGTGGCGAATTAGGTCAGATCGGGAACGAAGCAGCCTTAAGTTTTCTATCTATGTGATTGGGGATGCCTGATAAGAGATGTCATTTTTTTTGGGTTGATTAATCTATTACTATGTGGTAATATTACTGTGTAGTTATATTACTATTAAGTAATGGAGGATGAAAAAAATGGATAAATTCAAGGTTATAAAATTGCTTTCAGATGGGAACAGATTTAACATATTTATGAAGTTACTTGAGTATGATGAATTATGTGTTTGTGAGATTGAAGATTTACTTCAAATTAAACAAGCGAACACATCAAAACATTTAAAGAAATTTAAAGAATTAGATATGATTTCTTCGAGAAGAATTAAAAATATGATTAGGTATAGTATCAAAGAGGATTTTTTGAACGAAAATATGGATTTAATTAAGTACCTAATGATATAACGTTTACATTGCTGTTGAGATTAAAAAAGTTCAGGACTATACTGAAATTTTAGAATATGGGGTAATGAGTACTCCAGCTTTAGTAATAAATGAAAAAGTAGTTGAAATTGGTAAATTAAACTATAAAAAAGTAAGGAAATTAATTAAACATGGATAAAAAATACATATTTTTAGATTTAGATGGTACTATAATTGATCATAAGTCAAATAGTGTACCATTATCGACAAAAAAGGCAATAAAAAAACTTCAGGATAATGGACATGAAGTTATTATTAGCACAGGGAGACCGGTATCATTATTGTATGGAATCGATAAAGAACTTAATGTTAATACTTATATTGCTTCAAATGGTAGGATTGTTTTTAATAAAGGGATTATGATTCATAATGATTACATCAATAAAGAAGTTGTTAAAGAGCTAGTTAAGGTTGCTTATGATAACAAGATTGATATTGCTTTTGAGAGTGATACGGATTATGTTATTAATTCTACTTTTAATGAATCATATAAAGATTTTAGTGATGTCTTTCATTTAGAATATCCAAAACTATCCAAAAATTATCATTTGAATCATGATATTTATCAAATGGTCTTCTTTTATGTAAAAAGTGATTATAAGAAATATGAAGAAATGTTCCCAACTTTGAATTTTCATTATGCAAATGAATATGGAATTGATATAAATGAAAAAGGTGGAATGAAGGAAATTGGAATGAAGATTTTGGTAGAAGCGATGAATATTGATAATGAGGATATAATAGCCGTTGGAGATGGATTTAACGATATATCAATGATTGAATATGCACATTTAGGAGTTGCGATGGGTAATTCGTGTGATGAATTAAAGGAAACAGCTGATATGGTAACAGATTCTGTCGATAATGATGGCATATATAAACTATTTAAAAAATTGAATATGATATAAGAAAAGTAGAATAAATTATTCAATGTCATTAAGTTAAGAAAAACAAGAGAGAACTTCCCACACATGATGTGAGGGGGTCTTTTTTATTTTGATATATTTCGCCTTTTTTTGAAGTTTTTTTCAAAAAAAGACTTGACAAAGTTGGTAAAATTTGCGGCGTAGCCACTGAAAGTGTAAAAACTAAAAGGAGGCTA
>JAUVLT010000109.1 GCA_030600605.1 Mycoplasmatota bacterium | reverse complement strand
TTACCGAATCGCCGATAGCCAAACACATAATAGATATCATTTTCGGATAAATATTTAGCAATATGAGAAGCCATATATCCACTATCAAGAGCGACACTAAAGGGTTTCAAATTTAACTCATTCTTAATTCTTTCCATTCTACCAACATAAGGAACACTGTCGTGTACATTACCAGGAGTAACAAATGAATCAACAATAATATTATAAGCACCATCAACAGTACGATGATCTAAATAGAAGAATCCCTTTGGTTTACCATCACGATGCATAAAGCCACTCTCAGGATCTGTCTTACTAATTTTGCCAGTTTTAGGAGGTTCATCATCGTCATCCTTTTTATCTTCAAAAGCATCTTTACCTAAATTTTTACGTTCAATATTTATTTCCTTTTCAAGTTCTTTCTTATACTTTTTAGCATCCTTCTTAACATGGCCTTGATTAAATTTCTTCTTATTTGCGTTAGCTTTTAAATGAGTTGAATCACTAAAGAACTCTTTCGCATCAATAAGTCCCTTTTGAAGAGCCTGATCAACAATTTCATCAAAGATATCTTGAAAGATAGTAGTTTTTTTAAATCGTCTTTCGTAATTTTTACCAAAGGTTGTGAAATGAGGGACCGTATCAGTTATGTTTAAACCTAAAAACCATCGATACGCCATATTCATTTTAATTTCCTCAACAGTTCTTCTCATACTTCTTATTCCGAAAAAGTAGCTAATAAAAACCATTTTAAATAGCACAACAGGGTCGACACTAGGTCGTCCGTTATCTTGACAGTATAGTGGTTCTACTAAATCATAAATAAAATTAAATTTAATATGTTTATCAAGTTTTCGAACTAAGTGGTCTTGAGGCACTAAATCATCGAGTAATACAAGTTCATACGATTGATCTCTTTTTTTATCTTTCGTCAACATCATATCACATCCTTATACATTAATTATACCACGATTAAATGGCTAAACAAAGAGATAGTTATCCACTGGATAACACAAAAAAAAGAATCTAGAAAGTCTAGATTCTTAAATATCTTGTGGTAGGGGTAGATCCTAAATACAAACTCGAAGTTTATAGGATTTTAAGAGCTCGAGGCCCACCGTTATCTTAGTAACGTAAACTACCCCTATTGGAATTTCATTATATAACTATTAGAATAGTATTTCAAGACTTTGTCTTCAGTCTGAAAAAAGTAATTAATCTTGATGATTAATTACTTTTTACAGACTGAAGACAAACCCCTATTTTAGAAATTTACAATTCAAGAAAAGGGGTTTTAATATTGAATAAATAATGAACCCATAAAAAAAGAGCGAAAAACGCTCAATAAGGAAGAAAAACAAGTAGTTCTATCCATTACTAAAGCAATCTTTTTCATATTTTGGCAAGCTGAAGTGAGTAACGATTGCATCGTTACTTTTTTTATGCCGCGATATCTGGCATATCTTAGATTATGAAGTTCTTTAGAATCAGCAAAACTACGTTCTACAGTTTCAGCTCTTCTATGATAAAGTTCTTTACCTTCATCAGTACGTTTATTTACAAAAGCAACATCAAGATAATCTTGCCAGAGATGGCGAGTAATAATTCTAACTTTAACTGAAGGACTAAGACATTGAGATTTAAGAGGACAATTAGAACAAACACCTCTTTCAGGACGATATTCTTTCTCACCAGTTTTACGAATATTTTTATAATATAGAGGTTTCATATTTGGACAAACATAGTAGTCATGCATCGTAACATAGACAAAATCTTTTTTACTAAATCTTCCAGGAGTACGTTTACCGAATCGCCGATAGCCAAACACATAATAGATATCATTTTCGGATAAATATTTAGCAATATGAGAAGCCATATATCCACTATCAAGAGCGACACTAAAGGGTTTCAAATTTAACTCATTCTTAATTCTTTCCATTCTA
>JAUVLT010000057.1 GCA_030600605.1 Mycoplasmatota bacterium | reverse complement strand
AGAAAATGGGAATTATATGTAATATACAGTAGCAATTAAAATGTTGTTGTTTTCTTTTATTTCAACATGTGAAATTTTGCTTCTATTGTTGCAGAATAGTTTTTCAATCTTAATAATAATCATTCTCACAACAGATAAATGAGTTACTTTATCGTAAAAGAAAAGTGCCTTATTGTCAATTGGTAAATCAATATATGTATTGCAATTTTCTTTTTTGGATAAATCAAAGTAATTCATGATATCATTTTCAAGTTTTTCTATATTTAGTGGATATGACTCTTTACGATGTTCAATAGTATATTTCTTTAGTAATTCACTTGGTCTCCCAGTAGCAATAACTACTTTAATACCTTTTCCTTTTAAGTACTCTAGCGCCTTTAGATTCTCTTTACTAACTATATGATCACTATTTAAGAGTGTTCCATCCATATCAAATACAACAAGTTTATACATATGTTTTCTCCTAACAAAATAAGTCTTCTTTATATTTTAACACAAAAAAACATCACTGCGTGATGTTTTAAATAATAATTACTCAATAATTAAATTATCTACTAAAAAATCAAGTGTTTTTTTATATTCTACTTCTTGTGAAATGGCTTCATCATTAACCGAAGTTTTAACTTGATTTACATCCATATTGTATTGCGCCGCAATTTCAATATATTTATCATCTTTTTCTTCAATAGTTGCTTCAATTTTTTCTGCCTTTGAAATTGCTTGAACAACAATTCTAGTAGCAATTGATTTTTTAGCATCTTTCATTAAATTCTTTTCAAAATCTTCTTTTGAAATTCCTGAATATTGTAAATATGTGTCTAAGTCTAGATTATATTGTTTTGCTTGTTGAGTAACGTTGTCTACTAAACGATTTTTTTCTTCAACAATCATTTCTTCAGCGATTTCATATTTTGCATTTTCAACAGCACCGTTCACAGCAAAATCAATTCTTGAATTATTGTTTTTTAGAATTAGTTGGTCTTTAAGAGTATTAAGTGTTTTTTCTTTTAACTCTTCAACAGTATTAATTCCTTCTCTTTCTAAGTCTTTAACAAATTCATCATTTAATTCTGGTAATTCTTTTCTTTTCATTTCATGTAATTTCACTTTGAATACTGCATCTTTACCTTTAAGGTTTTCAGCTTGATATTCTTCAGGAAATTTAATGTCTAAATCTCTTTCTTCTTCTAGAGTCATTCCTAACATTTTATCTTCAAATCCAGGGATGAATTGTCCACTACCAATTAGTAATTCATAGTTCTCTGCTTTTCCACCATCAAATGGCTCTCCATCAACAGAACCTTCAAAATCAAAAATTGCAGTATCGCCATTTTCTAATTTACCTTCTTCTTTTAGTACTAATTCAGCGTTTTGTTCTAGTAATTTAGTGATTTCTAGATCAACTGCTTGAGGGATTACTTCATCACTTAAATTCTCGAATTCTAATCCTTTATATTCTCCTAAAGTTACAACTGGTTCTACAGCTACTAAAGCAACATACGTGAATGCTTTTCCTTTTTCTACTTTAGTAATATCAAGATCAATTTTTGGTTGAGCTACAACTAAGATTTTTTCATTAGTTACTGCTTCAATATAAGTATCTTGAATACAATGATTAATTGCTTCTTCGTATAATGATTCAACTCCATAATGTTGATCAAATATCGCTCTTGTTACTTTTCCTTTTCTAAAACCTTTAACTTCAACATCATCTTTTACATCATTAAAAGCATGATCTAATCCATGATTAAATTGTTCCTTTGAAACTTCTATTTCGATTCTAACTTTAGAACCTGATAACATCTCTACTTTTGCCATTATATTTTCCTCCTAAATTACAAAATAACAAAAACTATTATAACATAATAATATGATTTGTAAACTAAATAACTATATCTTTCTTAACTGACTTAAAATCTCAACCATTGCCCAAGTATCTTGCTGACAATAAAGTTTTAAATTAGATCTTACTATTTCTAATTCTTTTGGATTTAAATTTTCAAACCCAGCATATGCATAGACTGCTTCCATACCATTACTGACTTCCATACCAGTATATGATAATTTACTAAAAACTGGCAAAACTTTCTTAATACTAAATGAACCAGCTAAGTCTTCATGATAATAATTAATTGTTTTAGCACGTTCTTCGTCAAACCCTAGAGCAGTAAAAAGTTTTGTATTGGTTTTAACAATATGGAGTAAATCAAATAATCGGTCATTAATGCTCAACAATTTTTCACGATACATTGGATACATTTCAGCTAATTCTTTTATTCTTGTTTTTTCAAATGCTTCATTATAAACAAAAACACTACCACTATCATCTTTAATATACTCACAAAGTTTCTGTGCTAGTTGTAATCTTTGATCAGTTGAATCGGTTGCTAAAAATTCATAATGATCTTTTTCTTTATCACAAATACCTGGTTCTTTTTCAATATGCAAACTAAATTGAAACAAACTTTGATAATATGGTTTCTCGTCTTTAAATCTCGGTAAAGGGCAAGGAAAGCTTTCGAAATCTAAATGATATATTGGATAACTAATTGTTTCTATAGCAGCCTGTATTTTTGATTTATCTAAGTGAATCTTTTTTGTTTGAGCAACATGTTTTTGAATACGATTATTTTTTCTTGATAACCATGAATCAGGAATATCAACCATCGATTTATACCCTTCATTAATCAAATCGAAATAATCATGTTTTTCCCCATTAGAATCTTTAAATCCATGATGTTTATCTAGATACATTAATAAACTGTTTTTCTTTGGAAATTGGTCATAACATAAATCTTTATAGATACATTCTCTCATCTTTTTAAGCTGACAATGTTTACCAAGTTTTACTCGAGATTCATCATCTTCAAGAATTCTCTTTACAACTGTGGAAATATCATTTTCAATCTTATTTTGAAGTTCTTTTGTTATTTTTGTCAGGTCAATAAATCGGATAATATTATTACTATATAACGGTTTACCATCTAAATATTGACCATCAAATACATATTCGTGGTTTAGTACTGCTAGATAGTATTTAGCTTCCTTTATATCATCTTCTATGACATATCTTTGGAATGCAAGGTCATAAACATAAACTCCTGTTCCCTCTAATCTATCAAATAGTTTATTTCTTTGTTTCAAATACTTTTTATTTGTAAGTAAGCTAGGATTTATTTCTTCATTCAATCTTAAAACATCATTCTCATCAATATAAAAAAGATTATATTTTACTTTATCTTCAGTATATCCTAACTTCATAAATTTATTACTTGTAGTTGCTTTTGCTTCAATAATATTTATACTATCGTTATTCTTATTAAAGATATCGACATAACACATTAAATTAAAATTGTTGAATTCTCTTAAAAATAATTTCTGAGTACCATATTCTGTCCCGTACTTTGTCTCTCCCCCAAAGACACTCATAACCTTACTAGCAGCCAGCACTTCCACCATTGTAAAATAAGGCATCATTACTTCTAAATGTGTTAAATCTGGCGTTAAAAAATCGTCTTCAAAAACACCATCACTTACATTCTCAAGTGAATTTAATAAATCATAATAACGATCTTTTAAAGCATCATCTAAATCACGTCTTTTATGAATGTTATTTAAGGCTGGAAATCGATTACATCTAATATATTCCATAAACTTACTTTTTGTAATATTCATATTTGACACATTATCACCCCTAGATACTATTTATAAACCCTAAGAATTCCCTGTTATGGATATTTTGCCCATATTCGTGGATTGTTTCGTAATTTTCAAAGATATCCAATATTTCTTCCGTTGTTTTCCAAACAACATCTAATCCTAAAAAATTTTCTTCTTCTGTTAAGTTTCTTTTTGAATCATTATTGATATATTCACATAAAAAATAATGATTAGTCCAAACACTTTCAATAAAATATTCAGTAATTGATACTTTTTTCTCAAGAACTTTTACTTTAACACCCGTTTCTTCTAAAACTTCTCTAGCAACACATTTTTTTAAAGCTTCATTTTCTTCAAGTCTACCACCAGGAAAAGTAAAAACACCCATTTTTTTAACAAAAACCATTAAATATAGGTCATCTTTCTTAATAATTCCTCTACACCCAATACTGTGATTGCTTAGATCAGCATCTTCTTTGTTTATATCATCTGCGAATATTTCAATTTTCATAATATTACCTCTTTAAAAAATGCAGTCTAGCCTGCATTTTTTATCATCTCTTCAATTTTTTCCTGAAGTTTGTTAACGCTAAACGGCTTTAACATATACATATTTGCCCCCATATCAAGGGATTCTATAACTTCTTCTTTATTTTCGAACCTAATCAAGGCAAGAATTAATGAATCATTTAATAACTTATTATCTCGTAAGGCTCTTAAGGTTTCTTTCCCACTCATACCCGGCATATTCCAGTCAACAATAATCATTTTTAAATCGCTGATAGAATTAGCTAATTCTATTCCTTTTTGACCATTTTCAGCTTCATAAAATTCATATTTTAAATCTAAAACACAGTCCTTAACTATTCGTCTTATTGTTTTAGAATTATCAATACATAAGATATTAACCATCAATTTCCCTCCTAATAGTAAAAACTAATTATTTTAATAATTTTATCCTTTTAGCATCAACATTTTTTGTAACATTATCAATGACATATTTTGTCATTTCTTCACTAAAATCTCTTTTAGCAAGTAACATTCCATTATTTCTATTAAAATAGATAAAGAAATACAACGGTGTTTCTTTAAAACTAAAGAAATCTTTCCAATATCTAAGTAATTCTCCTTCTTTATTAAGATAAGTTATCCCATCTTCATTTAAACGAAAGTTAATTGTCATTAAATCAATATTTCGATCATATGATCTCTTTGCACTATATCTTGTATATAATAAAAAGAATACCATAAACATAAAAACAGCAATTCCCATAAAGAAAAATGTAAAATCACCTGTAAATAACGGTGTAACAATTAAATATCCAATACTCACTGTAAATAAGATAACATTTGTTAACTTAAAAACACTGATCATCATATGGTTAGTCGAAAAAGCAACATAATCCTCTTTTGTCCATGTTTGTGTAAATTCATATTCCATAATAATTCTCCTTTCTCATCTTCACAAGTATTTTATCATAAATTTAAATAATTCCAACTGTTTAAGAATTATCTTTTAATTCTTTACTAAAATCAATAATCTCTTCAATCTCAGATATATCAATATAGCCATTTTCAAGCGCAAACACTAAAGAGTATTCTTCAAATCCTCTTTTAATAATATATTTATCACTTTTAACACATGAAAAATAATAGTCATATTCATCATCAGAATAAAAAACTTCTAACATATCCAAGCAATCTTCATTTCCCTCATAATATATTGTCCACTCTTCTACTCGTCCTATCTTCTCATAACCTCTTAACTGCATTTGAAACACACTTAAAAGGAATATTGTTAAAACTATTATGAATGTAACTCCTATTCTTAAACCTTTCATCTTATGCACCAATCCTTAAAGTTTTAATCAATATTTCGCCATTTCTCAAGATGTAGCTTCTTTTTAGAAGATATTGTAATGGTTAATCCAACTATTCCTATAATTGTAACAGCAAGTCCAAATCTTAAATAAGAAGATGCAATAGAACCATTCAAGTATGCCACTAAAAAGAAATAAGAACCAACAAGTAATACGAAAATAAAAAAGATCTCAACTACATATAGTAGTGACAAGTATATATCAATTTTCTGTTTATAATTCATTACTTACCACCTCTTTTGAAAATATTAATCGCTTACTACATAAACATTATACCAATTCAATATGAAGATGTAAATTATATATATTTCTAAAAAAAAAGACCAAGAAAATTGATTTTTACATACAAATGGCATTTTGGGAGGGATTAGAACCCCCTGCCGATGTATAGAAGTTTTTTTTAAGTAATGATAAAAAGCAACCAGTACCTTGTTTTAAAAATTATTTATCAGTCAAAATTAAACATTACGTAATAATCAATGAACTGCTCTGTAAAAAAATCAATTATTGTGTTATCTTCTATTGTGATATCTCGACTTAAAACATTAATATCAAATGTTAATTGACTACCCAAAAAGTTTTGAGTTATCTGATCAATTCCTGTACTAACATTTAAATCATAGATAATATAATACCGAATATTAGTATCTTCGTTATACAGATCTTTTACTATTGAACAATAATATTCAAGTAAATCTACTCTAAAATCCTCAACGTTAAATGTTAATTGTTCGTAATAAGGTTCTCCTGGGATATCATAGAAAATTTCTACACCACTAAAGGAAACCATCATTTCTAGATTTAAGTCTTTTCCTTCATATATTTCCTCAAAATATTCATTTATTACTATGTTTATCTCATGAAGTAAATCTCGATAATGTATGTGCTTGTCTAATGTGTATTCATCCTCATCAATTATCTCAAATATCATATAGTGGATAGTTTCATATTTTTTATAATAATGAAGTGTAACATTGTATTCAAAATCATCAAAGTTGTTCATCAAGTATGACATCAAATTAGTCATATTCTCTTCATTATGAATAATTTCCATGGATGTACAATCCTCATCTAAAATACACTGTTCAAGTACATCTCGATTCATAATACTACAACCTTGTAATGTTATACCAAACAAAAAGACCAATGTTATAATAGCAATTTTTTTCATTCCACCATCTCCTTCTTATTCATTATATCATAATCATTTATTCCAGTAAACACAAAGATAACACCATAGGTCCCCCACCTACGCCCTAGAGAGATTAGCATAAAATAAAAAAGACCTAGTTTATA
>JAUVLT010000029.1 GCA_030600605.1 Mycoplasmatota bacterium | reverse complement strand
AAAAAATGAAAAAAATATTAATATTTATCGTTGCTTTAGCTTTAACTTTTACTTTAGCAGGATGTAATGGAGAAAGTACTGAATTACCAACAATTCCTGAAACTGTTGACATGGATGCCATCGATGATTTTTTAGGAAGACCTGACGCTCAATATGTTGATCTTCGTAACTTTGATGACAAAATGGCTTCTGGATATATTGCTGGATTTGAATTTATTCCTTTCTTTGATTATCTAGAAAAAACTGATGTCTTAACAAGAACTGATGGGGACTGGACTTTTGCTGCTGCTGATATCGGTAGTGCTGGTGCATTACGTGCATTATTTAATGAAGACAAAACAGTCTTCTTAATGTGTGGTAGTGGAACTAGAGCTGGATACGTAATGGCTGCTTTAGAATCTCTAGGATTTGAAAATGTTATCAATATTGGTGGAATCGCAGATTATAATGGTGATAATTTAGTTGCTGGTAATGGTACTTACAATTTAGAAGTACAACTTCCACTTCCTTCAGTAGTTGATATGGCTAATATTGACATGTATTTAGGAAGAAACGATGTTCAATATGTTGATCTTCGTAATTTCGATGATAAAATGGCTTCTGGATATATTGCTGGATTTGAATTTATTCCTTTCTTTCAATTCCTAGAAGAAACTGATGTTTTAATAAGAACTGATGGGGACTGGACTTTTGCTGCTGAGGATATCGGTAGTGCTGGTGCGTTACGTGCATTATTTAATGAAGACAAAACAATCTTCTTAATGTGTGGTAGTGGAACTAGAGCTGGATACGTAATGGCTGCTTTAGAATCTCTAGGATATACTGATGTTGTAAATATTGGTGGAATCGGATCGTATACTGGTGATAATAAAATCCCTGGAGACGGAACTTTTAAAGTTGATGTAATCGTTCCTGGTACTTTAACTCCTGGTATTTACTTCGGAGCTTCAGATAATTTATATACTGCAGTATTAGTTATTAATAGTGCTGGTGGAATTCAAAGTTTATTCTTTGATGCTGTAACTTGTGCAACTGATACTGATGGTGACTCAATCAAAGATTCAGATTGTTCAACAAAACAAACTCTTGGTGATGCTTACGGTATGGTTACAATTGGTGGAGCTACATTAGAATGGTACGAACAAGCTAATGAATTAGCTGCTGCAATCGTTGTTGCTCAAGGTTGGGACACTGATTGGGCAATTGATGCTGGATACTTTGATGATGCAGATCAAGATGTAATTGATGATGTTGCTGGTGTTACAATTTTAGTTGGTGGTTTTCAAGATGCGTTTGATGATGCATTAGATCAAGCAACACCTGCTTCATAATAATAGTAATATATAATTTAGGTATCAAGATAAAAAATCTTGATACCTTTTTATTACTCAAATAAAAGAGCGTTCAATTAATTTGAACGCTCTTTACTAACTACATTTTTACTTTAACTAATTCCCCTGATTCATTAGGGTGATCTAATAAATAATCTCTTATGTCTTCTCTCATTTCTAAGTTACCAGGTTTACATTGTGATAATTTTGCATCTTCATTAAGAATAGCTTGTGCCATAGCTTTACACCCTGGGTTACCACAAAGTCCACAGTTTTGATTTGGCAACAAATCAACAATATCTTGTAATCTTGGATCTTCTTCAACATGTAATGCTACTGAAGCTAAAGATAATAATCCAGCCAATAACACTGCTACAACAACCGAAAGTATAATAACGACATACATTATACAATACCTCCGAATCCGTAGAAAATCATAGCCATAATAAATGCAGTAATTAATGCAATTGGAATTCCTTCCCAGTTACGTTTAATAGGATAAGCATCCATTTCTTCTCTAATTGCAGAGAATAGGAATATTATTAAAGCATATCCAAGTGAAATACCAAGTGCATATATTGTAACCATCCAAAATGTTGGAGTTGTAGTATCAAATATTTTTTGACTATTTACCGTAACATCAATAGCTACCCCTAGTACTGCACAGTTTGTAGTAATAAGTGGTAAATATACTCCGAGTGCGCTATATAATGAAGAACTAAATCTCTTAATAAACATTTCAACTAATTGGACAAATGAAGCAATAACTAAAATGAAAACAATTGTTGAAAGATAAGTAATTTCATAAGGTACCAATACAAAATTATATATTGCAAAGGCAATCATTGTTGAAAATGTAATTACAAATGTAACTGCCATTCCCATTGATAAAGCACTACTTTTTTTAGTAGATACACCTAGGAAAGGACAAAGACCATAAAATTGATTTAAGATAACATTATTAACAAATATTGCTCCAAAGGCGATTGCGATATATTCCATCCTAGATCACCTCGTTTCTTTCAGCACGGCCCAGTCTAAACTTATTAATTTGGGCAACTATTACCCCAAATACTAAGAAGGCTCCTGCGGCTTGTACTAAGATGCCTACTTGATAATCTGCAGGGATTAATTCAATTGCTATATCTCCCCATAATGTTACTGTTCCAGCTCCTAGTAATTCACGGAAGAATGCAATTAATACAATCCCTCCTGTAAATCCTATTGCCATACCAAGTCCATCTGCAGCAGATTTAAGCGGACCATTTTTAGAAGCAAATGCTTCTGCTCTACCTAAAATCAAACAGTTAACTACGATTAAACTTAAGAATGTTCCAAGTGAAGTAGCAAGATCTGGTACAAAAGCTTTCATAAACATTTCAAGTACTGTAACTAGTGAAGCGATAATAACAATATAAATTGGAATTCTTACTTCTCTAGGCACAAAATTTCTAATTAATGAAATTGCTAAGTTTGATAATACTAATACAAATACTACTCCTGCTCCCATTCCTAGGGCACTCTCAACACTTTTAGTTACTGCAAGTGTTGGACATATTCCAAGAAATTGTACAAAGACAGGATTTTGAACAACTAGACCATTAGTAAATATTTCTTTAATTGTCTTTTGTTTACGAGCCATTAACCTGCACCTCCTACTGATTCATCTGAATGGTATTGAGCAATACCTTCCAGCACAATTCTCATATTTTCAGTTGTTGTTGATACATTAGCTACATCATCAATATCAGGATCACTAAGCAAATCACTAAATAACACATTATCAAAATTAGTAATCCATGGAGTATCAGGCCAATAACCTTGACTACCATCATAATCTCTCCATTCTTGCGCATATTCCCATGATTCTGTATCGTTCAATATTGCAAGTTTTTGAGTTAATCCAGTTAAATCTACTCCCCAAGCAAATTCAATTTCTGCTCCAGTATATCCCTCAGCATGTCCATAATAAACATAACCAATTACAGCATCAGATCCATCTAATGCTTCATAAATATTATAAATATGATCGTCATATGTATAATCATCATAAACACTATTGAAACTACTAGCTGATGGATAAGCAAGTCGTAAATCAGCATCAACTAATTCTTTATTTTCTGGCCTAGCAAATACTAGACCTAAGTATACTTCAATATGGTAAACAGCAACATCTAATGCAAGACCTTGTAAAATATTATTTGTTAATGTTGATCCAGCGATGTCATCAATTATATATTCTTCTTCAATATTATCACCAGTATAAGAATCACCATATTCATTTAAATAGAAATCATTAGTTCTACCAGGTGTTTCATTGTCATCCCACATTCTAAAACCTGTGAATGTTTTATCAGCTGCAATACCTAAATAAAACTCAACATATGTTTCTTCACTATAACTAGCTCCATCAGCTATAACAAAATATAGATTTCCTAAATAAACAGCACCATTATATACTTCATAAGCTTCTTCTATATCATGGTGAGCTGTATAATCTCGGTAAATATCTCTAAATTCTGTAGCTTCTGGGAATAATTCAAGCCAAAGTCTATCTCTTTTCATATCTTCAGTTTCAACTACTATTCCTTGGAATTCTGCTTTATGGAAGATAACCACTTCTTCAAGTGTAGTTTTTATTCCTCCTAAAGTAACAGTTGCAGTTGAACCACCAATACTATCAACTTCATCTTGATCTAGATCATCAAATTGAGCTTGGAAAGTCTCGTCATCAATAACGTCTCCTATACTAGGAGTTTCAGAATGTTCAATTACTCTAAATCCAATAATATCATTTGTCGTTAAATCAAATGCGACTAGATAAAGAATGCCTGGATAATATCCTTCAGCTGTAATTGTATATATTACAGCAGTATCATTTGCTTTTTCAACTTTTGTAATAGGTGTATTCGTTAAATCATAATCACTAGAAACATCAGTAAATGTTGCTCCTACTTCTGTGATTTCTTCTTTTAATCTAATTAATCTCATTTCAGGTGTTTCAGCTACAGCACCTTCAAATTCAACGTTATGGAACTCAATTACTTTATTCAGTGAACCAATTAATCCACCAGTTGTAATTGTTGATCCACCAATTCCATCAATATTACCATCAGCAGCATCGTCTGTTGAAAGACCAATAAACTGTGGATAAAAATCAGGATTAGCAATCTCAGCTCCAAGACCAGGTGTATCACCTTGTGTTAAAGTTTTATAACCTGTTAGATTTCCATCTAAATCGATTCCAATCATATAAGTAATTATTGATTGAAAACCTTGGAATTCAGCAGAATAAATATAACCTTTCCCATCAACAATAATTAATTCAGTAATTGTTGTTCCGGTAAAGTCATAATCTTCTTCTGGCGATATATCATCAGTCGCCTCTAACTCTGGAAAAACTTCAAACTTTGCAAGGTTTGCTTGTCTAATATTGTAAGCATCAATAATTGGTGTAGTAATATCTTCAACAAAATAAACACCAATACTTGATATCAATACAACAAGTGTTAATGTAATAATAATATTTAGATGTTTCATAATAATGCACCTCCAATTGAGGCGAAAATATCAATTAATTCACTTTGTAAAATAAATCCTAATGAAATAGAAATAAATAATACTGTGAACAATAAAATTAAACTTGTTTTAAGAAGTGTTTTATTATCACTTCTTTTTACTGTTCTGTTTATAAATGGAGTAATCATATTTCCAAATAAAATTGCAAATACAACTCCTTCAGGTTGACTTCCAAGCACTCTTACCAACATCATCAATGTAGCAATCACAACTGCATATATCATTTTAGTTTCTCTTGATGTTGGGCTAGATACTGATTCACTAACTAAGAATACAGCAGCAAATAGTGTGAATCCAGTAATCATATTTATTACAACATAATCAAAAACTCCTGACATATTCCCTTCAACATAGAAATTAATAAAACCTACTCCAAATGACATTATAAGAACGGTTAATAAAAATGTTCCAGAAGTTCTAATATCAATAACTCTTGTTATTAATAAATAAATGAAAATAACACATAGCAATATAACACTAGTAGTACCAATTGCTAGAGCGTCATAATTACCTACAAATAAATCTGTCATATTAGTAAAACTTATTGTTTCGCCACCTAAAGCTCTTTTTAAAAGCATCAATGGTGTATTTGTAACTGTTAGTTGTGATCCAAATGAAAGATTTGCAAATAGCACTCCTACAAGTGCTGGATTAAAAATGTAATATCCATATCCACCAAAGACTAATTTTCCTGCATATACTCCTACAATAACAGCTAATATTAAAACATATATTGGTGTAATTGTTGGAAGTAATAAAGCAATTATTAATCCCGTATTTATTGGGTCTACAAAACCTTTATATGAATCAAATTTCTTTGTACTACCTTCAGACAAAGAATAAAATAATTCAATAACAACTGATGTAAATGCACCAACTGCAAGCATTAAAAACACTTTAAATGATTGATCAAGTGCTGTGTAAGTAACAGTTTCTGGTACTTTTGTATAAGCTTTTAAGATTACTGCTGCTATCGCAACAATAAGTAATGCAAAGTGTAAGTTAATAGATCTTTTATATGTTCTTTGAGAATTTCCGACGATAGGTGGTTTCTTAGTTATAAATTCCATATCTACACCCCTATCCGACACGACGTTTTGCACGTCGTACCCATTCTAATACATTTATCTTTGAAGGACAGACATAAGTACATAACCCGCATTCAACACATAAATGTGTATCTAGTTCAACAATTCTCGAATTCACTGATCTTAACTCAGCATCCATAATATTTTGTGGTAAGATACCTGCTGGACAAATATCATTACAATCTCCACATTTAATACATACATCTTCTTCTACTTCGCGATACTCAGAAACGTTGATTGAATCTACTGATTGTGTAATAGCAAAATCATCGTTATCTAACTGAATACCAGTTAAGAATGAACCTATATGTAAATTCATATTTTCTACTTCATGATAACCTTCTAAATCTTCTACTAGATCAGAAAATAATGTTCCAATTCTAACATCATATACAGCATTCACTTTTAATCCATCTCCAGTAATTGCAACTTGTCTGCTAGTAACAGGTATTCCTTTTCTAATAGCGTCATGAACCATTAAGGCTGCATGAACAGAAGTGTATAAAACTCCATCATCTAATAAATTTAAACTTAAGTTGTGTTTAACTAATTTTTGAATAATTTTATAATCCCAACTTTTAATTATTTTAACATTAATTGAGATCAGTTCAATATTTTTATCAACGATAGCTTTGCCTAATTCATCTAATGCTTCTGCTGGCATATATTTATCAACTATAACAGTTAATGTTTTTGCTCCAGCTCCAATACCAAGTAAACAGATTCCATCTGCGATAGCCTCAGCATTATGAATAATAGCTTCATAATCAGTTGAAATAAATGGTTCATTTGTAAAGATAGCATTTACTACTATATGCTCAGTTTGTCCTTTAAATTTTATATCTGTGAATAATCCATCAACTGTAACTTTTTGGATTCCTAAGCCTTTAAGAGCAGTTCTAACTTGAGCTGTTGAAATATTCTCAGAATATGTTGTTACATTATGAATAAAGTTTCTGTCTTGAGAAACAGCAAGTTTATCTTTATAATTTGTTAATTCAATTGTTTCCATTAATAGATCATTTTCAATAATGATATGATCGACAATTTTTGCATAACGATCTAATTTTTCAACAAATCCAACTACAGTACCACTAACTGTAGATAAGACTGGTGTTTTATCTTTGCCTTTAAATTTATAGGCAACTATTTGTCCTACCAAAACTCTATCTCCTTCTTCAACTGATACATTAGCTATTTTTGAATCAATATCTGTTAAAGGGATATAAACTTTTTTAGGATTTAGGAAAGTTCTATATTCAGTAATCATAGTTTCACCTTCTTATTCATTCCGATACTCTTTTTGAGTAAAGTGAGTGTGACAGTATTTATGAGCTTCTTCACTATTAGGTTTTACTAAAAATTCTTCATAAGCTTTCAATACTGATGGATTTTCATGTGATTTTCTTAGTGGTAGATCTTCACTATCATAACGATGAAGTGCTTCTGTTCTTTTCTTTATAACTTCATGCATTGGAAGATCTCGAACAAGTGGCATTCCTCCACCGTTAACACATCCTCCAGGACATTCCATAAATTCTATAAAATGATATTTCTTTTTGCCCGTTTTAAGTCTTTTAAACATTTCTTTGATTGCAGCGCCACCATGAACAACAGCAATATTTAATTTATTTCCACCAATTTTTATAGTCGTTTCTTTAATTACTCCTTTTGAGTCTCTTAAATCTGATCCTCTAGTAAATTTGTAATTAAGTTTTTCTAAAGGTTTATTATCAAGTAATTCACTTACAGTTCTAAGTGCACCTTCAGTAACTCCTCCGGCTGCTCCAAAGATTACTCCTGCTCCTGTGAATTTTGCAAGTGGACTTTCAGGAACATAATCTTCTAAGTTTTTAAAATCTAGTCCTTTACGTTTGATCATTTTTGCAAGTTCTCTAACTGTAATCACAGCATCTACATCACGGATATCATCAACTTCATGTCCCGGGCAATCAATTTCATATTTCTTTGCTGTACAAGGCATAATTGAAACAACGTATACTTCTTCAGGTTTTTTATTTAAATATTTAGGCGCATAATAATGCTTAATTAAAGATCCTTGAGCAATATGCGGAGATTTTGTTGTAGAAAGATTTTCTAAATACTCTGGTTCATACAACTCTGCATATCTAACCCAAGCAGGACAACAAGAAGTAAAGAGAGGTAATTTCCCGCCATTTTGAAGGCGGTTAATTAATTCTGTTCCTTCTTCTAACACTGTTAAATCAGCACCCCAACCAACATCTGTGATTTGATCGAATCCTAGAAGTTTTAAAGCTTTAAACATTTTACCTTCAACTTCTTTAATTGGAGTTCCTATTTCATATCCAAATTCTTCACCAATAGCTGTTTTAACCGAAGGTGCAATTTGAACTACTACTAATTTTTTTGGGTCTCTAATCATTGCATTTACACGACCAATATGATCTGTTTCAAACAATGTTCCAGTTGGACAAACCTTAACACATTGTCCACAAAAGATACATCCTGTTTCATCAAAATTCAGTCCAATTGTTGGTGAAACAAATGGGTTCATTCCATCATCATCTCTAAATTTTAAAACATTTGCAGTAACTACTTCACTACAAACAGCAACACATTTTTTACAAAGAATACATTTAGTTTGGTCCATTGAAATACCGGTACCAATAATTAATTCATCTTTACGACCAATACCTGGCCCAAATTCTTCAAAGAGAATATCGTATTCTTTTAAAATATCATAAAACTCGCACATACCATCTTTTGGACATTTCCAACAATCAAATCGATGTTTTCCTGCGAGTAGTTGTAATGTATTAGTTCTCGATTCTATAACTTTCTTAGAGTCAGTTTCAATTACCATACCATTTTTAATTTCAGTATTACATGATGAAACTAAATCTTGTTCACCCTCGACTTCTACAACACATATTCGACAAAATCCAATTTCATTTATTTCTTCTATGAAACATAAAGTTGGAATTCTGATTCCAATACTAGTAGCAGCACTAAGGATTGTTGTGCCATTTTTGACTTTAATAGTTTTTCCATTAATTGTAATAGATGCCATACATATCCTCCTTAGTATTCTTTCACAGGTTTGTAAAGAACATTATAGTTGTTTTCCAAAACAACTTCTAAATTCTTCCCAATATCTAACCCTACGCTACATCGACTGGCTCTTAGGTTATAAGTTAATTTTTCAAACTCACTTAAAGTATCAAGTGTAGCCGTACCATCAATATACTTATCAAGCAATTTTTCAATTTTAACAACACCATCACGGCATGGTGTACATTTACCGCAAATCTCTGGATGTTGCGATTCTAAATATGTTTTGATGTTCTTTACTAGATCTAATTCGCTAAGTTTTGTGTCTGCGTCTAAAACCCATTTTTCAAATAGATTATTGACATCACGAGACTCTGTTGTCATTACGCTCACCTCATTTCGTATTTATAAAAATATCACCGATATAATTATAACAAAAACACTTTGAAAAATAAACAATTATCTTTTAAATAATATAATATTATGTTTAATAAAATATGTATTTATAATAATTGCGAAAGATGATATACTATTAATGAAAAAGGAGGCGATAAGAAATGCTTAAAAAATGCCTAATGGTCCCATTAATGCTTGTTTTGTTTTTTGTCGCAGGATGCAATGGAGTGACAGAAGATTTAGTTAAAATTAAACCCGATGATGTAATTACAATGGATAATCTTGATAATTATATGTTTAGAAATGATGTTCAATACGTAGACTTAAGAAATTATGATGCAAGATTTAGAACTGGTTTTATCTACTCCTTTGAAATCATTCCTTTTTTTGATTATTTAGATTATCGTGTCTTTAACAGAAATGATACTTACAAATTTAATCCTGACCAAATAATAAGCGAAGCAGAACTTGAATATTTATTTGACAGAGATAAAGCAATTTTTTTGTATGCTGATGGATGTATTAGAAGCGGTTATGTAAAAGATGTACTTAATTACTTAGGGTATGAAAGAGTTTATATTCTTGGTGGATTTTTTGAATATTCAGGTGATTATTTAAAAGTTGGTGATGGAGACTACTCTATTGGTAATACATTCTATTCTAAATATGTTGATAGTAACACAGATTACACTTATTTCGTCTATGGAACTTTCGATATGGGAAGAAAAATTAATACTATTAGATTTGATATTCTTGATCAAAATAATGATTCCATTAGATCACTTAATTATGATACAAGCATGGATTACAATGACCAATTGACCATTTTTGAAAATTTTATCATTTCAGATATTGTTACAATGACAGAACTTTATAATTCTCTTATTGATATAAATAATAATGATTATAATGAAATACCTGGTTTAACATGGGAGGTTGACGAGGGAATTATTCAATTAATTTATGGTCTAAAACCCTAAAAATTAATAGAAAATATAGTTGCTTTTTCAAACTTTATCTTTTATAATATATTATGGCTATTTAAATGTAAAATAGGAGGAGAATTTAATGAAAAAAATATTACTTATGACAACGCTTTTTATCTTAGTTTTCACACTTACAGCATGTGATGATATGTGCGTTGGAGCTGAATGCTATATTACAGCAGGCGAGGGTGATCCAGATAACGGTGTAGACCCCGGAGATGGACCAAATCCATATGATAACGCACTTGTTTTTTCTCACGTTAGTGGACATGGTGATGAACTAGATATGAATGCATATATTTTACTTGAACATGAATTTTTCGAATATGTACGATATCAAGTAACTTATTTATCATGTACTTGTCGTGCTGCAGAAGTAAATTATTGGCAAGTTGCTTTTATAGAAATAAATATTGAAACAAACGATATTAGAACAATTTCTTTCAACTCTGATGGAGGTCACTATATTGCTGGTATGTGGGGAGACAGTAGTCCTACTCCAGCTGGAAAAACTTTAGAAGATTTTGAAACTGATTTTATTCCTTGGTTAGTTGGAATGTCTCTTGCTGATTTAGATGGTATTTCAGTATTTACTAATGACCAATATTTCGATATAAAAAATACTACTAATATTGATGAACAAGATATGATTGATAGTTATACTAATAGTAGTGTATCAACTAACAATATGATTAGAATTGCAAAAGCTTTATTAGAATATCACGAAGAAAATTATTAAGATAAAAAACTGGCCTAGCCAGTTTTTTTATCTTATAATAGAGAAGAACTCTACTTATTTGTTTATGAAAGGACATACGATTATGAAAAAATCTCTAAACATACTTTTACTTCTTCTCATTAGTTTAACCCTTACTGGTTGTAAAGATGATGATTTAGATCCTATATATGATAATATAATATTTGCAACCTTTGGCGATGAAGAAATATTTATCAATGAAGGAGAATTTTATACTGATAAAGGATTTATCGCAAAAGATGATGGAGTTGATATAAGTTCATATGTTACTGTCGATAATTCAGTAGACTCAGCTTTTGGAGGGACTTATATAATTACCTTTACTTTAGACTACCAAGATGTAGTTACAGTTTTAACACGAACTGTTGTTGTTCTTTATACAAACTCTTCTTGTAAAATAGTTGAAGGCACAGATAATCTTGAATGTTACAAAGTTTGGTCTTCTTATCTCCATACTGTAGTTACTTTGAAAATTTATTTTAATAAATATGACAATATTAATAGTTTAGATGTTTATAACGAAGTTGAAGACACTTTAGCTTTATATCACCAAATTAGTGATAAATATGATAATTATGATGGATACGTAAATATTAAAACAATAAACGATAATCCTACTTTAACTCATACAATTTTACCTGAGTTATATGAACTAATTGATTTCACTTTAGAAAATCAAAAGAATGTTGATAATTTATTTAATATGGCTTTAGGTCCTGTCTTAGAAATTTGGCACGACTATCGCGAAGACTGTTTATTGAACCAAGAATGCTTTGTTCCACCAATGCAAGATTTACTAGATGCTTCAGTTTATACTGATCCCCTTGATATTACTTTAGATAGTGAAAACTTGACAATTACTTTAGAAGAAAATATGAGTTTAGACCTGGGAGGGGTATCAAAAGGATTTATTTCCGGTAAAATTATTGAATATTTAGATGCATTAGATCTCGTTGGATATCTTCTAAACAATGGCGAATCTAACATTTCAATCGGAGGAGAAAACCCAACAAAAGAAAGTGGAATGTTTTTACTAGCTGTTACAGATCCTACTTACGCTCTTCCTTACTACGCTACGGTTTATTTACAAGATGGTGATCAACTAGTAACAAGTGGTGATAATCAACAATTCTATATTGTAAGTGGCACTATCTATCATCACATTATTCATAATGTTACTTTAATGCCCGAAAGAAACTCTCGGAGCATTAGTGTTATTTATGATAATCCAGCACTTGCTGATATTTATTCAACTGCAATATTTATAATGACTATTGAAGATGGAATAGAATTTGTTGATAGTGTTGAAGGACTTGAAGCAATATGGTACGGACTAGATGGCACTATCTACTATAGTGAGAATCTTGAAGAGAAATATTTGCACAATATATACGAATAAACAAAAGTGAAATTCAATTGAATTTCACTTTTGTATTAGTAATACTTTTTTTGAAATATCTGTAAATTTCAAGGCTACAAGCCCTGTAAAAATACCAGTTGGAATTGCAATTAAGAAAAGGAGTGGAAAATAATAAGCTAGTTGAGGTAATGATAATATTAACATTGCCATCAAAATCTGGCCAAGCGAATGTCCTAAAGACCCCATAATACTTACACCAACTACACTGAACACTTTTAATCTATAAAATATAACCATCAATGTGTAAGCAAAAAATCCTCCTGATAAACTTAAGAAAAAGGCTGGTGCTCCAATTGTTCCTCTAAGTAATCCTACTAAGAAAATTCTTAAAATAACAATTAAAAAAGCATCTTTTTCACCATATAAATTAAGTATAACAAGTGTCATTATATTAGCTAATCCTAGTTTTGCCCCAGGTATTGAAAATGAAGGGATAAAGGATTCAACAATACTTAATACAATACTCATAGACAAAAATAAACCAAGAGTAACTAATCTTTTAGTATTCATATAATCACCTTAAATTTAATTGATTTTCACTTTTATAATTGTAACATTTTAATAATATTATAGCAAATATTTCAATAAAAAAAGACGTTAAAAACGTCTTAATTATCTGACAAATCAAAATAGGCAACACCTACTGTGCCAACACCAGTATGACATCCTATTACTGGTGTAATTGGTGCTTCTAGATATTTATAATCTGGATATACATTTTCAATTTCACTTTTTACAAATTCAATTCCTTTAGTATTATCTGATGTATCATAAATAATAATAAAGTCTTTAAGCTCTTTTATATCATTAAGTATTAATTCTACCATTCTACTTAAAGATTTTCTTTGCGTTCTAATCTTCTCAAACGAAACAATTCGACCTTCATCATCTACCTTCAATATCGGTTTGATTTTCAACATACTTCCAATAAACCCACTTGCCCCACTTAATCTTCCATTTGCGACAAATAATCTTAAGTTATCAACCATAAAATATTGTTTTCTATTAATTCTCAGTTTTTCTAAAAAGACCATAATCTCTTTTACGCTTTTTCCCTCATCAATTAATCTTAAAGCTTCTAAAGAAATATAACCTTCACTTAAAGCTGCATTACGAGTATCTAAAATATGAATATTAAGTTTTCCCTCATATTGTTTTTTACCCATTTGAAATACATCATATGTCCCACTTAATTTTGAAGAAATAGTCATAACAATAACATCTTCGTATCCTTCTTTTTCAACTTCTTCAAGCATCTCTAGAAATTCTCCAATAGATGGCATAGATGAAGATGGTACAAGAGATTTATCGTTGTTTAACATCTCATAAAATTTCTCTGATGTCATTTCAATATAATCGCTATATGAAGCATCACCAGCGATAATTTTCATTCTAATAATTCGTAAATTTTCATTCTTAATATCAAGATAATCTAAACAACCAGTACTTGTGGCAATTACAGCAATTTTGCTCATTATATTTCCCCCATTTTTCTTTTAGTATTTCTAATCATCACTATATCAATTTTACCATTTTAATGATGTTTAATCAATCCGGTAAAATAAAGACGGAAAATCCGTCTTTATTTTTTTAGGTTATATAGCGCAATTCCAATAGCTCCAGTTCCTGTATGACACCCAATAACAGGAGTTATTGGTGCTTGAAAACTTTTATGCTTAGGATAAACTTTTTCAATCTCGCTCTTTACAGTTTCAATTGAATCTAAATCATTTGAAGTTTCATAAATTACGATAAAATCATCCATTTTTGCTAAATCAGCTAAAAGTATTTCGATAATTTTTACTAAAGCCTTTTTATGAGTTCTTACTTTCTCAAATGATTCAATCTTTCCTTCAAGTGTAACTTTTAAGATTGGTTTTATTTTTAACACACTACCAATAAATCCACTTGCTCCGCTTAATCTTCCATTAGCAATAAATAATCTAAGATTATCTACAAGTAAATAATGTTTCTTATTTGGAATTAAATTTTCTAAAAATTTAACAACCTCTTTAGCGCTTTTCCCTTCTTTAATTAAACGAAGTGCTTCAAGCGATAAATAACCTTCAGCTGGTCCGGCATTTAATGAATCTACAATATGTATTTTCAATTTACCTTCGTATTGTTTTTGTGCCATCACACATACTTGATATGATCCACTTAACTGTGAAGATATAGTTGTAACTATTACTTCTTCATATCCTTCTTTTTCGATTTCTTCAAGCATTTCTAATAATTCCCCAATTGAAGGTAGTGATGAAGAAGGGACAAGTGATTTGTCATTATTTAGCATACTGTAAAACTTTTCAGCAGTTAATTCCACAAAATCACTATATTCTTTGTCTCCTGCGAGGATTTTTAATCTTAATATTTTTAAATTTTTATATTTTAAATCTAAGTAATCTAAACTTCCAGTACTTGTTGCTACTACAGCAATTTTACTCATTATCATCTTCCTTTCGATTTTCTCTTTTGTTTAATAAATTATACAAAATAGCTAAAGGCCACCAAAGTACAGCAACAGCTGGTATAACAAACCACAATATTTGTGGAGAAAAATACAAATTAATATAAACAAGAATACTTACAACAGTTACACTTCCAACACCACTAAACAGTAAATCGTTCTTATAATGGTTTATCGTTTTTTGTCTTTTAGCTTTTCTATCGGCTTTTTTGGAAACATCAAAGAAATCTTCAACAGTTCCAAATTCTACTACAGTTTTATCTATTGCTGCTTGTAAAGTCATGCCATCTTCAACTAAATCATCAATTTTTTCAAGAAGTGATTGTGTAACTGATTTAATTAATTCAGCTTTTCCCTCTTTAGGAATATCTTTAAAAGTATGTTTTACAAAGTTTTCTATTTTCTTCATGTTTAATCCTCCAAAAGTGTTTCTATAACACTTTTTAGTTCTGTCCACTCATTTATTTTCTGTTCATAATAAGCTTTACCTAAAGGTGTAATTGTATAATACCTTCTTTTCCCACCATGAGACTTTTCCCCCATATAAGGAGCTATAAGTCCTTTTTTTTGTAGTCTTCCAATAACTGAGTATAAGGTTGCTTCTTTTATATTAAAACGATTACTAGTTCTTTCAGTTATGCAATTAGATATTTCATATCCATACATATCTTTTTCAATAATTAGTTTTAATATTATACTCTCAAGATGACCTCTAATAACATCAGAATTTATCATAAAACACCTCCTAAGCGAAAATTATGCCGTAATAATTTTAACAAAACAACGATTTAAAGTAAAGGCATTTAAGTTTATGTGCTAATATTTCTTTTTGAAATATTCACTTAAATTTTCAAGTGATTGCATTAACACTTCATCTTCTTCCAGTTTCATATCAGAAAAAGTTGCATCAATCATTTCGTTATGAAATTGATCATGAATTTTTAGAACCTCTTTAGCTTTACTAGTTAAGCTAACAATTACTTTTCTCTTATCTTCTTGCTCACGTTGTCGTTTAGCATATCCTTTTTCTACTAAACGATTTATTGATGTTGTTAATGTACCAACGGTAATTCTTAATCTTTTAGAAATATTAGTCATAGTTGGTATTTCTGTTTTTTCAACAGCTTCTAAAACATGTACCTCATTCATTGATAGTTTAATCCCTCTATCTCTTAATGTTTGTCCTTCAATGCTAAGTATGTGATTAAATACTTCTACAAGAAGTTCGTTTATTATTTTTTTTGTTGATTCCATATTCTCGTCTCCCCCTATTTTTTTAAGATATATCCCACGCCAACAGTATTAGGACCTACATGAGCACCTACTACTGGTGTTATAGGATAATCTATTATTTCTTTTATATCTGGTCTTGCTTCTAATACTTTTTTTCGTATTTGTTTAACTCGTTTTTGTGCACTTGCATGAATTATGAAAGGTTCAATATCTTTTCCTTTTACTTCGTTTAAAAATACTTCAATAACTCTAGCAGTTGATTTAGAAGTTGTTCTTATTTTTTCAAGTGATTCTAATTTACCTTCTTTAGTTAATCCTAATAATGGTTTTATTTTTAATAAAGCACCTACAAAACCACTTGCTCCACTCAGTCTACCATTTTTTACTAAATATTTTAGAGTATCAACACTAAACCAAAATGTATGGTTGTCTCTAATGTATTCTAAATGAGGAAGAATTTCTTTTAAGTTTTTTCCTTCTTCAATCATCTTAGCTGCGTCTAAAGCCATTTTAGCTTGAGGATAAGCCACACTCTTTGTATTGAATACTGTAACCTTACAGTCTTTAATCATATTAGCTGCCATCATACAACCTTCATATGTACCACTTAATTCTTTCGAAATTGAAATAACAAGCAATTCATCATAGCCTTTATCTCTCATTTCTTCGTATTGTCCTAAAATAACACCTGTTGATGCTTGAGCTGTAGAAGCTACTAATGATGAGTCTTCTCTTAACTTATTATAAAACTCTTCAGCAGATATATCGATAAAATCAGTATATTCTTCCTTCCCTATAAATAAAATTGATCTTATTACTGGAATATCGTATTTATGTTCAATATAATCAATCCCCGAATTACCACAAACTAATAATCCTAATTTTGACATTAAATACCTCCGTAAAAATTTGTTTTGAATATCAAAGCATCACCTAGGGAAAGTTTACACTTTTTATCTTAATTTGTCAATAAAGAAAGCAAAGTTATTCACTTTGCTTTGCCTTAATATATTTATCCATTTCAATACTAGCGTCTTTCCCTGCTCCCATAGCTAAAATAACAGTCGCAGCTCCACTAACTACATCTCCCCCAGCAAATACTCCAGGAATTGATGTTTGATGGTTATTTGTTACTATTCTACCCCATTGATCAACTTCTAATAAAGCTTCAGATTCTTTTAAAATGGGGTTTGGTCTTTGCCCAATCGATATAATACAAGAATCTATATCAAATGTCTTAAATGTGTTAGTTGGCATTGGTCTTCTTCTTCCTGATTTATCTTTTTCACCAAGCACCATAATCTCACATCTAACTTGTTTTAATCGGTAATTTTCGCCAATAAATTCAACTGGATTGGATAGTAATCTAAAATCAATATCTTCTTCAATAGCATGATGTATTTCTTCTAATCTTGCAGGTAATGCATTCATATCTCTTCTGTATAATATAAAGACATCTTTTGCTCCTAATCTTTTAGCAGTTCTAGCAGCATCCATAGCAACATTTCCTCCACCAACAACAGCAACACTATTACCAATTCTAACAGGAGTTGCTGACTCAGGAAACTTATGAGATTTCATTAAGTTAACTCTCGTTAAAAATTCATTAGCATAATAGATTCCACTTAAGTTTTCACCAGGTACTCCTAAAGGACTAGGAAGACCAGCTCCACTACCTAAAAATAAAGATTGATAGCCTTCTTCGTTAAGTAATTGATCAATCGTAATAGATTTTCCAATAACAACATTTTTATGGAATCTTACCCCCATATCTTTTAATCTATTTATTTCAGTAGTAACAATATCTTTTGGTAATCTGAAATCAGGTATTCCATATTTTAAAACTCCTCCGAAATCATGAAGAGCTTCAAAGATATCAACACTATATCCTAGTCTTCTCATACTAGCAGCGTTAGCTAATCCAGCTGGACCACTACCTACTACTCCAATTTTTATATTATTTTCAACTATATTTTCTTCTTTTATGATATTATTTTCT
>JAUVLT010000033.1 GCA_030600605.1 Mycoplasmatota bacterium | reverse complement strand
TGTTGATTTAGCTCATAAAGTAATCCATGAAATCAATACAAAATCAAATAACTTTGAAAGAACATACGAAGTTGAAGATACTTTAAAAGAAAAAATCGAAAAAGTATGTACAAAAATATATGGAGCTAAAAATGTTGAGTTCACATCAGCTGCGAGAATTCAACTTAGAAGATTTAGACGACTTGGTTGGGATAATTTAGGAGTTTGTATGGCTAAAACTCAATATAGTTTAAGTGATAATCCTAAATTATTAGGAAGACCAGAAGGATTTACAATAACTGTAAAAGAATTAAGACCATCAATTGGGGCTGGATTTATTGTTGCATTAACGGGAAATGTTATGACAATGCCTGGATTACCAAAAGTGCCATCAGCGCTAGCAATGGACGTTGATAAGGATGGAAATGCTCAAGGATTATTCTAAAAAAGGACAATTTGTCCTTTTTTTTGTTTAAGTGTTGTGCATTACACACTACTGTGTTATGATTGGTACAGGAGGTAATGTTGATGAATGCACAATTTAAAAGAGGTATAGTAGAACTTTGTGTTCTTTCTGAACTTGTAATGGAGGATATGTATGGATACAAAATTATTAACAATATATCCCAAGATATAGATGTTAATGAAAACACGATATACCCTATTTTAAGACGTTTAACTAAAGAAGGATACTTTACTACATACATAGTTGAATCAGATCTTGGTGCACCTAGAAAGTACTATAAAGTAACCGAAAAAGGGTTTAACTATTATTTGGAATTAAGAGATTCATGGGATCAATTTATTGGAGGAGTATACGAAATATTGAATAAAGGAGGAAAAAAGAATGAACAAATTCTTGAAAGATTTAGAAAAAGAACTAAAGAAGCTTAAATTTAATGAAGAAGATATAAAAGAAATCTTAGAAGATCATAAAGAAATGATTGATGCAGCAAAAAGAGAGGGATTGGATGAAAAAGAAGTTGAAAAGAAGTTTGGTAACCCTGAGAAACTAGCTAAAGAAATACATAGTGACGGTACTGAATTGAATAATAATGAAGATTATAATTTCAATAATATTGATTCTTGTGTGGAAGTTGATACTGCCGAATTTAACTTAGTTAAAACGTTTCCCGTTCTATCAAAGAGTATGTCAATTGATATTTCTCTTGTAGGTGATGATCTAACTTTTGCAAAACATGATGGTGAAAGCATATTGATATATGAAAAAGGACTGAAGAATATTGATGAGTATACTATATCTTTCAATAATGATATTCTTCAAGTACGCAAAAATAAGAAAATGATAAAAGTATTCAGCTTTACAATTAAAAATGCTGAATTTGTTATTTTGATACCAAAAAATATAAAATTTAATAATTTTGATTATTATACAATTTCAGGTAGTACAACAATAGATTCAGTTATTTCAAACAATTGTGCGATAAAATCAACTAGTGGAGACGTGGAGATTACAAATATTAATTCTAAAAAGGTGAAGATATCAACAATAAGTGGAGACTTTGAAATATCGGGTGTAAAGACAGAATCATTTGAATTGTCTCTTATTAGTGGAGATTTAGAGATGAAGAAGGCGTTAATACAAGGTGATTTTGATATTAATACAGTAAGTGGAGATATAGATTTAAAAAATGTTGAATGTCATACGGTAAATTTCAAAACAGTGAGTGGGGATTTAGAAGGGAAGGAATTCTATCCAAAAGAAATAGCGCTTAAGTCTGTTAGCGGAGACGTAATCATTAGTAATAATAATAAAAATAGAGAAATACATATCTTAAAAGAAAAATCAGTATCCGGAGAAATAGTTATAAAGTGAAAATAGTTATTATTTATTCAAGTAGTGATATACTATAACAAAGGAGTGATACAATGGATTTAAGTACAAGATATAGAGAAATACTAATGAAACAAAAAGCATATTCATATGTATTAACAATTGCTGGATGGGATTCTAATACAGAAGCACCAAGAGGAGCCTTTGCTCGACGTGCTGAAATGTTAGGAGTAATTAGCGGAGAGCTCTTTCAACTTCAAACAAGTAATGAGTATCAAGAAGTAATTAATGGCTTATTTGAACGATATAATGAACTTGATGATATTACTCAAAGAGAAATTAAAAAAGCTAAAAAGAATTTAGATAAAATAATTAAAATACCAAAGGATGAGTTTATTGAATATAACAAGTTAATTAATTTATCTCAAAAGGTATGGGAAGATGCTAAGCAAAATAATGATTTTGGTTCATTTAAAGGTAATTTAGATAAAATTGTTGCATTTAATAAAAAGTTTATTAAATATTATAAGATTGATGACCAGCCTTATAACGTTCTTTTAGATGAATACGAAGATGGAATGTCTATGAAAGAATATGATAATTTCTTTGATACTTTGAAAAGAGACTTGGTTCCTTTTGTTAAAGAAGTTTTAAATAGTGGTAAAGTGCTAAATGACGCATTTATTACAGATATTTATCCAAAAGAAAAACAAAAGGAATTTGCTAATTATTTAATCGATGTTGTAGCTTTTAATAGAGATAATGGACTAATGAAAGAGAGTGTTCATCCATTTACATGGAATACACATAGTAGTGATGTTCGGTTTACTACAAGATATTTAGAGGATTTTATGTTTTCTTCTATTTTCGCAGCAATTCACGAACTAGGACATGCAACTTATGAACAACAAATAGATTCTAAATGGGATAATACCATCTTAAATGGTGGGACATCAATGGGAATTCATGAGTCTCAATCTCGTTTTTATGAAAATATTGTTGGTAGAAGTTTTGAATTTTGGGAAGTACATTATCCTAAGTTATTGGAAATTTTTCCAAAACAACTTAAGAATATATCCTTAGATGATTTTTATAGAGGGGTAAATAAAGTTGAAGCCTCATTTATTAGGGTTGAAGCTGATGAATTAACTTATTCAATGCATATTATGATTAGATACGAAATCGAAAGAATGCTTTTTTCAGATGAAATTAAAGTTGATGATCTTCCAAAAGTTTGGAATGAGAAAATGATGGAATATCTTGGAATAGAGCCGAAAAATGATTCTGAAGGAGTATTACAAGATGTTCATTGGAGTGTCGGAATGTTTGGATATTTTCCAACTTATGCACTTGGTAGTGCTTATGCTGCTCAATTTTATTATGCTATGAAAAAAGAAATTGATATTGAGAATATCGTTAAATCAAATAATATTAAAACAATCAATAAATGGCTTAAAGAGAAGATTCATCAATTTGGAGGAAGTAAAACTCCAAAAGAATTATTATTAGAAGTCACTGGTGAAGAATTTAATCCAAAGTATTATATAACATTTTTGAAAGAGAAATACAGTAAACTATATTTATAAGAAACAGCCTAACAAAAAGAAAAGATAGTCATATTTAATGATTATCTTTTTTGTTTTTCACTATATCATATCTATTTGAGTAGTGATATAATATATAAGGAGGCGATTAAATTGTATGAAAACATAAAATTTAATGAATATGCTGACAAAATGCTGGAACAATTACAAAAAGGTGTTTTTATGACAACGAGAAAAGGTGAAAAAATCAATACAATGGCAATAGCTTGGGGAGCTATTAGTTATGTTTGGAATAAACCAATTTTCATGGTATTTGTAAGGTATACTAGGGATACTTACCAAATGGTAGAAAAAACAGACGAGTTTACTATTAGTATACCACTCAATAAAAGTCTCAAGAAAGAATTGAAATTTTGTAGTTCGAAATCAGGTAAAGATTATGATAAGATTAAAGAGTGTAACTTGAAGATAAAAAATTCGAGAGTTATTAATACACCGATTTTGGCAGATTGTGACTTACATTACGAATGTAAAGTTATTTACAAACAAGCGATGGAACCAGGAAACATCTTAGAATCAGTAAAAAATATATTTTATTTAACAAACAACTATCATATAGGTTACTATGGTGAAATAGTTGATTCATACTTAATAAAAGGAGAAGAATAATGGGAGAAATAATTAGTGGTAAAGAGTTATCAAAAGAAGTTAGAGAAGAAGTAAGACTTGAAGTTGAGAGTTTAAAAGCTACTTATGGAGCCGTTCCCCATCTTGTAGTTGTATTAGTTGGGAATGATCCTGCAAGTGAATCTTATGTAAAAGCAAAAAAAAGAGCTTGTCTAAAAGCAGGAATGGAAAGCACTATAATTAGAAAAGAATCAGACATTACAGAAGAGGAATTATTAGATATTATTATAAATTTGAATAATGATAAAGGAGTTCACGGGATTTTAGTTCAATTACCAATACCAAAACATATTAATGAGAATAAAATAATTGATGCAATCTTGATTGAAAAAGATGTTGATGGATTTCATCCGTTAAATGTAGCTTATATGCATTTGGGAAGACCTTGTATTTTGCCAGCTACTCCTAAAGGAATTATGACAATGTTAAAAAGTAAAAACATTGAATTAAAAGGTAAAGATGCATTAATTATTGGTCGAAGTAATTTAGTAGGAAAGCCTGCAGCTATGCTGTTGATGGGACAACACGCTACAGTTACAATTGCTCATTCAAGAACACAAAATTTAAAAGAAAAATGTTTGCAAGCAGATATTATTGTGGCTGCCGTAGGTAGAGCACACACTGTTACAAAGGATATGGTAAAACCAGGAGCAATAATTATTGATGTTGGAGTAAATAGAGTTGATGGAAAACTCATAGGAGATTGCGATTTTAATGATCTTAAAGATATCACATCATTTATTACACCAGTACCTGGAGGGGTTGGACCGATGACAATTGCTTCGCTATTACAAAATACAATAGAATGTTTTAAAGGGATTGTCCAAAAATGATTAAGCGCTACCGTAGAGAAGTAATGTATAATTTATTTTCTGAAGAAAACAAATTCAACGCACTTTTATTAGTGGAGTTATTTAGTTTGGAAGCCTGGAATAAATTAGGAAAAATCCCTATGGAAGACATTATTCAAATAAAGAAAAAGGCTAATTTTAGCCTTAAACGTATTAGAGAGATTGAAGAAGAAACAAGACATGATATCGTCGCTTTTACTAGAAATATAAGTGAATACTTAGGTGAAGAGAAAAAATGGGTGCATTATGGATTAACATCAACTGATGTTGTTGATACCGCTAATGGATACATTTTTAAACAAGTAAATGATATATTATTTAATGACTTACTAGAGTTTCAGAAAATATTAAAGAAACAAGCTATTAAATATAAAAATACTCCGTGTATAGGTAGAACACATGGTGTTCATGCTGATGTTACTTCATTCGGCTTAAAATGGGCATTATGGTATGATGAATTTAATCGTCACCTAGAAAGATTTAAACAAGTAAGAAAAGAAGTAGAAATTGGTAAAATAAGTGGTGCAGTAGGTAATTTTGCAAATACACCACCAGAAGTACAAGATTATGTTTGTGAAAAATTAGGAATTTATTCAGTAAATATTTCAACACAAGTATTACAAAGAGATAGACATGCTAATTATATGTCGGAAATAGCGTTAATAGGGGCTACTTTAGAAAAAATATCTGTTGAAATAAGGCATCTTCAAAGAACTGAAATAAGAGAAGTTGAAGAATTTTTTAGAAAAGGGCAAAAAGGATCTAGTGCAATGCCACATAAAAGAAATCCTATTTCTTCTGAAAATATAAGCGGGTGTTCTCGTGTTTTAAGAGGATATATGGTAAGTGCGTATGAAAATATACCTTTGTGGCATGAAAGAGATATATCTCATTCTTCAGTAGAAAGAATAATAATTCCTGATGCGGTTATGTTATTAGATTATATGCTTAACAGATATATGAAGGTATTAGATAATTTAACTGTTTTTGAGGAACGTATGTTTCAAAATATCTATCTTACTAACGGTGTTGTTTTTTCACAAAGAGTACTTACAAAGCTTATAGATAAGGGATTTTCTCGTGAGGAAGCTTATGATACTATTCAGTCTTTAGCGATGATTAGCTTTAACAATAATATTAGTTTTAAAGGATTGCTTCTAAAAGATAAAACAATTACTAAATACTTAACTAATGCAGATTTAGAAGAATCGTTTCAAATAGAATATTTTTTAAAGAATGTTGATACAATTTATAAAAGAGTAGGAATTTAAGGCAAACTTCACGTTTGTCTTTTAAAACATTTTGAAAGGAGCGATAAATATGAAATTAATGAGAATAACAATTAGTATATTGTTGCCTTTTTTTCTTTTAATATTTTTTGCTTCTGTATTGACAACTAAGCCGTATTTACTTCTTTCAAAGGGATTATATGAATCACATGATGATGTTTATTTTGATCACAGTTACGCTATTGATAGAATTGTTGGATATTTAAATTATAGATATGATAATCTAGAATTTGGAGTTAATGAGGATGATGACAACATTATAATGAGAGACGTCGAAATCAGCCATATGGTTGATGTAAAAAACTTGTATACAGTTTTGAGAGTTAGCGCGTTAATATCGCTAATTATCGCTGTTTCTTTATCATGGATTATGTATAAAAAGGATTATAATATGTTTTATAAGACATATAAAAACATCTATTTTGGCCCAATATTTTTGGTGATGTTTTTAGGAGTAACTTTCTTAATAGATTTTGATAGAGCTTTTACGGTATTTCATAAAATGTTTTTTACAAATGATGATTGGTTATTATACAGTACTGATGTTTTAATACTGTTGCTGCCACAAAACTTTTGGATGATAAGTGGATTTATTATTTTGGGGCTATTTTCCATATCATTAGGAATAATATACTATCTCAATGAACAAATAAATAGAAAAAAGAACTCTTAAGTATTTTAATTTATTGAAAAGAGTGGCTAGTTTTAGCCACTCTTTCTTTTATTGCATAACTTCTCATAACAATTGTTACATCTTATTAGTTTATTAGAAATGGAAAAAAAGCGTTCCGGATATCTATAATGTTTATATCCCCATATACAAAAAATAATTAACTCCAATCTGAAATTTGACATGTATAACAACAAGAATTTTTCAAGATTTTACTTTTAAAAGGACACATTAAGGAGAGTGGAGACATTGAATTCAAAATATGATTCAAGAAAATAGAAATATAATTATTCAAAAAAAGGCAAAAATCGCTGTAGTTAACAAAAATATAATCGAAATTGTGAATTTTATTTTTATTTTTTTATATAATCACCATCTATAATATTACAACATACTAAAATAAAGAGTTTACATTTTCAGATAAATCTAATAAAATTGTAGGTAGATAAACTTACATATTTGAATATATTAACATATAAAGGTATTGGGAAATTACTAATATGGAGGAAAAACATATGGAGAATCTTAAAAAAAATGATATAGAGTTATATGAAGCAATAATGCTGGAACAAGGACGTCAATCATCACATATTGAATTAATTGCTAGTGAAAATTTTGTTTCTAAAGGAGTTTTAGAAGCACAAGGGAGTGTCCTAACTAATAAATATGCTGAAGGATATCCTGGTAGAAGATATTATGGTGGTTGTGAATTTGTTGATATAGCAGAAAATCTAGCTAGAGATAGAGTGAAAGAGTTATTTAATGTGAAATACGCAAATGTACAGGCTCATTCAGGCTCAACTGCTAATATGGGGGCATATAGAGCTATTATTAAGCACGGAGATACAGTTCTTGGTATGAGTTTAAGCCATGGTGGACATTTAACTCACGGACATCCCCTAAATTTTAGTGGAATTGATTATAAATTCGTAAGTTATGGAGTAGATGATATTACTGAACAAATTGATTATGATGAGTTAGAGAAAATTGCATTAGAAACAAAACCACAATTAATAGTAGCTGGAGCAAGCGCTTATCCGAGAAAAATTGATTTTAAAAGAATGCGTAAAATAGCAGATCTTGTTGGAGCTAAATTAATGGTTGATATGGCTCACATAGCCGGATTAGTAGCTACAGGGTTACATGAAAATCCTTGTCAGTATGCAGATGTGGTTACATCAACAACGCATAAAACATTAAGAGGACCTCGTGGAGGACTTATCTTAACAAATAATTTTACGCTATATAAAGAAATCAACAGAGTAATTTTTCCAGGGATTCAAGGAGGGCCTTTAATGCATGTAATTGCAGCTAAGGCAGCTGCATTTAAAGAAGCTCTTTCACCCGAATTTAAAGAATACCAAAAAAGAGTAGTAGAAAACGCAGCTGAATTAGCTTTGCAATTAAAGAATTTAGGGTTTAAAGTTGTATCTGGTGGAACGGATAATCATTTAATTTTACTTGAAGTTAAGTCTCTTACTGGATTAACAGGGAAAGATGCTGAAAAGCTCTTAGATAAGGTGAATATCACTACAAATAAAAATACCGTACCCAATGATACGGAAAAACCTTTTATTACTAGTGGAATAAGACTTGGTTCGCCCGCTGTTACAACGAGAGGCTTTACGAAAGAAGAAATGAAAATCATTGCAAAATGCCTCTATGATACGTTAATGAATCCAGAGGATGAAATGGTCTTAAACGAAGTAAGAAAAACTGTTAAAGAATTAACAGATAAACATCCATTAAATTATTAATATTTTTACTCTAATCACAAAGGAGTGATTTCAATGAGAGTAGCAGTTATTAAAAGCAATGGATATATTGATACAAAATTAGAGAGATTATTACAATTTAATAAAATCAATGGAGATTTTATGACAAAGTTTACAAGAAATTCTTTAAAAATGTATGATACGGTTATATTTACGTATAAAAATAATATATCTAATTTGCCAAAAATACTTGAATCAATCGTACTTGAAAAGGAAATACTTGTAATATATGTAAATAATACATTATCTACAAGTGAGTTTTATAATATTTTGAATGATCTATATTTTAGTGTGATAAGTGAACAGAATTTAGAGATTGAACTTCTCTCTGTCTTAAATAACTCACTTAAATATATTAAAGAAATCGCTATTTATAAGGACAAATACAATTATATTAAGAATGAATTTGAAACAATAAAACTCGTTAATAAAGCTAAAAATATATTGATTTCTAGAGGGTTTAGCGAGGATGATTCTCACAAATTCATTCAAAGAAAAGCAATGGATTTAAGATTATCAAAAAAACAAACCGCAAACCTTATCATCGAAAATAAGATTGACATTTAGAATGCACTTACCTATAATTAGGCTAGTGGACAATGATGTCTAACAAATTAAAAATAGAAAAACAATGGTGTCTATGCTATAAAGAGCATATATAGACACCATTTTTATTTTATTAGGAGGAGAAAAAGTGGCTAAGTATACAAAAGAAGAAATATTAAAAATTGCAACAGAGGAAAATGTGAAGTATATTAGATTAATGTTTACTGATATACACGGAGTAATTAAGAATGTGGAGATACCATCTCGTACGCTAGAAGATGCGCTTGACAACAAAATTATGTTTGATGGATCTTCAATTGACGGATTTGTCCGTATTCAAGAAGCTGACATGTATTTAAGACCAGATTACAATACGTGGCTGATATTATCTTGGGAACAAACAACATATGGGAAAGTAGCTCGTTTAGTATGTGATATCTATTTGCCTAGTGGAGAACCATTTGTAGGAGATCCCAGATATGTACTTAAAAGGAATTTAAAAGAAATGAGTAAGTTGGGCTTTAAATCATTTAATATAGGTGTAGAACCAGAGTTTTTTCTATTCAAATTAGACGGAAATGGAGAGCCAACTTTGGAATTTAATGATAATGGGGGGTATTTTGATCTTGCACCGTTAGATGGAGCGGAGGATTGCCGTAGAGATATCGTATTAGAATTAGAAAAAATTGGGTTTAATATGGAAGCTTCTCATCATGAAGTAGCCCCAGGACAACATGAAATAAATTTTATGTTTGAAAATGCACTTGATGCTTGTGATAATTTGCAGACATTCAAATTAGTAGTTAAGAATATAGCAATAAGACATGGATTACATGCAACATTTATGCCTAAGCCAATCGCTACTATAAATGGCTCAGGAATGCATACTAACTGTTCATTAACCGATTCAAAAGGCAATAATGTTTTCGATGATCCTTCTGGAGAAATTGGATTAAGTAAAGTGGCTTTATATTGGATTGCTGGTATTATGAAAAACGCTCGTGCATTCACAGCTATTACAAATCCTACTGTAAATTCATATAAACGTCTAGTGCCAGGATATGAGGCACCTTGTTATATTTCATGGAGTGATGCAAATCGTTCATCAATGATAAGAATTCCCGCAAAAAGAGGTAAAGGTACCCGAACTGAAATTAGAAGTGTAGATTCTTCTGCAAACCCATATTTAGCGATGTCTGCCATTTTGGCAAGTGGGCTTGAAGGCATTGAAAAGAAAATGAAGTGTAGTGAACCAGTATATTTGAATCTTTATGAATTATCTAGAAAAGATAGAGAAGCAATGGGAATTGAAAATTTACCTGAGAATCTTAAAGATGCTATAAAAGAATTAAAAAATAGCACGGTAATCAAAAAAGCTTTGGGAGAACATGTTATAGAGAAATTTGTAATGGCAAAGCAAAAAGATTGGAACGAGTTCAGAAAAAGTGTTTCTGAATGGGAAATAAAGAAATATCTTAAATTGATATAGGAAATAAAAAAACTATCAATAATTATTAAATTTTGATAGTTTTTTTTAATGAAATGATAAGATTCTATTAAAGAGACTAACTCGTTTTCTCTATTTTGCTTCATCTATTAAATTTTGAAGATCATTCTCATTAAAATTATATTTTGAATTACAAAAATGGCATACTGTTTCAATCTTCTTATCCTTGTTTAATATTTTTTCTAATTGCTTTTTTCCGAGAGATATGAGTCCTTTTTCAAATTTATCTCTCGAACAGGTGCAATAATAGTTTAAATCGAGTTTTTCTAGGAATTGATAGTTATTATTTGTTATTTCATTCATTATATCTTCTGGTGTGTATCCCTTTTTAACCATTTTGCTAACTGGCATAAGGTTTTTAATGGTTTCTTCTATTTTATCTATTGTTTCTTCTTTACATCCTGGCATTAGCTGTAAGATAAAACCACCACTACTTTGTATTTTATTATCTGTTCCAACTAGAACACCAAGGCCAACAGCACTAGGTATTTGTTCACTCATTGTGAAATAGTAAGCAAAATCTTCAGCTATTTCTCCTGTTTGAATTTCTGATGAGCTAGTGAACATATCCCTTATCTTTAAATCTTTTGTCACGTGAATAAAGCCATTACCTACTGCTTGTCCTACATTTAGTTTTCCACTATTGTATTGAAGAAAAACATGAGGGTTAGAAACATATCCTCTAACTTCTCCTCTACTTGTTGTAGTAGCTATCATTTCACCTATTGGGCCATCACCTGTAATTCTAATTGTTAATTCTTGATCATCACTATACATTGCTCCCATTATTACCGAGTTAGTAAGTAATCTCCCAAGAGCAGCTGCACTTGTTGGCCATAAATCGTGAATTTCTTGAGCGTGAGATACTAATTTGGTTGTTATAGCAGTATATATTCTAACTGTTCCATTGAATCCATATGCTTTTATTAAATAATCTTTCATAATTATCACCAAAGATAGTATATCATTAAAGACAATGAAATAAAATTAAACCCATTGCATTTGTTGGAATGTTCACGTAAAATAAAAAGTGCAAAATAAAGGATGTGCTTAAAATGTTTAAAATTGGTAATGTTGAAATAAAAAATAAAATTATTATAGCTCCTATGGCAGGGGTTTCAAATATTGCTTTTCGTACCATTATGAAAGAGTTTGGTGCAGGTCTTGTTTATGCTGAAATGGTAAGCGATAGAGCGTTAAGTTACCGTAATGAAAAAACACTAAAAATGATTAGAGTAGTTGATGAGGAAAGACCATTATCAATGCAAGTTTTTGGTGGAGATAAAGAAAATATTGTTAAGGGTGCTATAATCCTTGATAAAGAATCAAATTGTGACATAATTGATATAAATATGGGATGTCCGGTTTCAAAAGTGGTAAAAAATCAAGCTGGAGCAAAATTGTTGCTAGAACCAGAAAAAATATATGAAATTGTAAAGGCTGTAGTAGAAAAAGTTGAAAAACCAGTAACTGTAAAAATTAGAACTGGTTGGGATTCAAATACTATCTATGCTGTGGAAATTGCTAAACTATGCGAAAAAGCTGGTGCAAAAGCAATTGCGGTTCATGGTAGAACTAGAGTTCAAATGTATACTGGAAAAGCAGATTGGGAAACTATTAAGAAAGTTAAAGAAGCTGTAAATATTCCCGTTATAGGAAATGGAGATGTCTTAACTCCTGAAGATGCATTAAGAATGATAGAAGTAACTAATTGTGATGCTATAATGATTGGTAGAGGTGTTTTAGGTAATCCATGGCTTGTTAAACAGACAGTAGAGTATTTAGAAACAGGGAAATATGAAAAAGATATTCCCTATACTGAAAAAATAGAACACCTTATTAATCATATGAATAAATTAATTGAATTAAAAGGTGAAAAGATTGCACTATTAGAGATGAGAAGTCATGCTGCATGGTATGTTAAAGGTCTTAGTGGGGCTACTTACGTTAAAAGAGAAATATCTAAATTGAGTACTAAAAAAGAATTACTTGATTTGTTTGATAAGTATTTAGAGTATTTGAACAGCGATAGAGAAAAGAGAGTTTTACCATTTTCTTAATTAGAAGCAAGCACTATAGTTATAATAAAAACACTACTTATTGAGATAGGTAGTGTTTTTGTTTGATATATTTGATATATTTAGATTTAAGAATATTATTTAATTCTACCGTTAGTAGTGTTCCTTCGTTTGTGAATTCTTGTGAAACAATATGTGTATTTTCATTTAAATATGATACTAAATTACCTTCATTGTATGGAATTAATAGGGTTACTTCTTCATATTCTTTAAATATTTCTCTTTCAATAATGTTTATTACTCTAATAATTCCTTCTTGTTCTATTAATGACACTATTACGCTTGGATAATGAAGTGGCTTGATTTCCTCGTCTACTAAATCGTATTTGTTATATACATATATCACAGGAATATCACGAACTCCAATCTCTTCTAATGTTTTATTTGTAACGTCAATTTGTTTTTCATAAAATTTGTTGCTAGTATCGACAATGTGAACTAAAAAATCAGCTTCGGTTATTTCTTCAAGTGTAGACTTAAAGGATTCTACTAAATCATGAGGTAAATTTGAAACAAAACCAACAGTATCAGTAGCGATAAACTCTTTATTGTTTTTAAGAATTATATGTCTTGTGGAAGTTTCTAAAGTTGCAAAAAGCATATCTTTTACATAAACTTGTTTATTTATATCACGATGTGCATATTCCATTAAAGCATTGAGTAGAGTGGATTTCCCAGCATTCGTGTATCCCACAATCGCTATTTTCTTTATATTGGATTTAGTTCTGTTTTTTCTTTGAATTTTTCTTGCTTTTACGATTTCTTCTAATTCTTTTTTTAATTTACTTCTATCAGCTTCGATTCTTCGTCTATCTAATTCTAGTTTCTTCTCTCCAGGACCACGTGAACCAATTCCGCCTTGTTGTCTTCCAAGGGACTCAGCGAGACCTCTTAATCTAGGGAGCATATATTCTAGTTGAGCTATTTCTACTTGAAGCATTGCTTCTTTTGTTTTTGCTCTTGAGGCGAATATATCAAGTATTAATAACGTTCTATCTATTACTCGGACTCCTATTTCCGCTTCTAAGTTTCTAATTTGAGATCCTGATAGTTCATTATTAAAAATAATTAAATCAGCATCAAGGTTTGATGCAAATGTTTGAATTTCTTTTACTTTTCCTGAACCAATATAAAAATTCGCTGTAATTCTATTGATAGATTGGGTAATTACGTACAATATCTCAATATTTCTTGCCATCGCAAGACTTGTTAATTCTTCCATATAGTAATCAATTAACCCATCTTTTTTTAAATCTGCGCCGACTAAAATCGCTTTATACATTGTTATCACCTCGTAATTGTATTATATCATAGGTTTATTTATTGATTATAAATAATAAAAGAAGCGCTAACTAGCGCTTCTTTATAATCCGCATTTTAATTGTGCATTACAATTTGTACAAGTGTGACATCCACCTAGGTTTTCGACGGTTCCTTCTAGACATATTGGACAAATATCTCCAACTTCTACACCGATATTTCGGTCTTGTCTGTCTGATCTTAAACCTTTTGTTTTTGATTTTTTAGGTTCTTTTTTCTCTTCATCAAGAATTATTCCTAATTCTTCAATGTCAACTTGTTTTGGAGATTTGATTTTTTCATCTTCTTCTTTTGATAAAGTAAGAACTTGAGAATCTCTACTTCCGTCTACATATACTGTTCCACCTTTGGCTCCACCTTTATATAGTCTCATATAAACTTGTTCAACCTCTTGAACAGTATAACCTTTTGGAGCATTTACTGTTTTTGAGATTGATGAATCAACCCAGTTTTGAATAGCACATTGGAAATCAACGTGTTCTTCAGGAGGCAATTCCATAGCGCTTATAAAGGTTTTTGGTAGTGTATCTTTTGTATATTCTGGATGTTTAGTTAAATATTCATCAACAATCGGGGCATTTACTTCAATATATTTACCTAATCTTCCGCTTCTATAATAAGTAAAGGCAAAGTATGGTTCTAGACCTGTTGAAACTCCTACCATTGTACCAGTAGAACCTGTTGGAGCTATTGTCAAGAGGTGTGAGTTTCTAATTCCGTGTTTAAGAATACTTTTTCTAATATATTCTGGTAATTTTTTCATATATCCACTCTTAATAAATTGTTCTCTACTTCCAAATTCTTCTAGAAATGGGAAAGAACCTTTTTCTTTGGCAATATCTATCGATGCTTCATAGGCGTTTGTAGCCATAAAACTAAATAATTCATTAACTAATGTTGTTCCTTCTATTGATCCATATCGCTTATTACACCAAATTAGTAAATCGTGTAATCCCATTATTCCAAGGCCAATACGTCTTTCTCCAAGGGCTTGATATTTATTTTCATCAAGGAAATATGTTGTTTTATCAATTACGTTGTCTTGCATCTTAATTGCTGTTTTAATCGTTTTTTCAAGTTTTGGCCAATCTACTTCAGCTTTTTCTTTATTCACCATGTTAGCGAGGTTAATGGCTGCTAGATTGCATACTGAATAAGGGGCTAGAGGTTGTTCGCCACAAGGATTTGTACAAACTACTTTTTGGCCATATCCTTTAGCATTTGTCATTTTATTAGCGTTGTCAATAAAGAATATACCTGGTTCTGCTGAATATGTGGCACATATATTAATTAGATTCCACAATTCTCTTGCTTTCATTGTGTGATATGTTTTAACACGATATCCCATGCGTTCCCATTCTCTTACATCACCAACATGCATCCATTTTTCATCGTATTCTTCTTTTTCTTTACCCTTGTATGAATCAACATCTGGGAATTTTAGCTCATAATCAACATCTTTATCCACTGCGTCCATAAATTCATTGGTAATAGCAACTGATATATTAGCT
>JAUVLT010000090.1 GCA_030600605.1 Mycoplasmatota bacterium | reverse complement strand
CTTAAATCGTCAATATCTGCTTTGAAAGCTAAACCCATCAATGCGATTTTAGGTTTTCGTCCATTTTTTAGCTCAAATTGCATTTTAGCATTTTGTATTTTCTCAACACACCAAAATGCCTTATAATTGTTTACTTCACGTGCTCCACCAATAATCTTTGTCTCAAGTGGATAATCCGAAACAATAAAATATGGATCTACAGCTATACAATGGCCTCCAACTCCACAACCCGGTTGTAAAATATTTACTCTTGGATGTTTATTAGATAATTCTATTAATTCCCAAACATTAATTCCTGCTTTATCACAAATAATAGACAATTCATTAGCAAAAGCAATTTGTACATCACGAGATGAATTTTCTGTTAATTTACACATCTCTGCGGTTTTGGAATTAGTTTTGTGAATTTCAGCTTTTACAAAAGTTTTATAAAACTTAACAGCTAATTCAGTTGAAGCTTCATCAATCCCTCCAATAACACGATCATTATTCTCCAATTCATACATTACATTTCCAGGTAAAACTCGTTCCGGACAATAAGCCATATAGACTTTATTTAAAAGCTCCGGTCTTTCAGTATAAATTAAATCTCTCATTTTCTCTGTCGTACCAACCGGAGATGTCGATTCAATAATAAATAAATCTCCATTTTTTAGATAAGGAAGAATAGCTTTTGTTGCGGCTTCAACATAAGAAATGTCAGGTTCATGATCTCCTTTAAAAGGAGTAGGCACAACTACAACATAAACATCAGACTCTACAGGTTTTATGTCAGCTTTTAAATACCCTCTTTCTACAGCGGATTTTACATAACCATGTAATTCTGGTTCAACTATGTGTATTTCGCCTCGATTTATTGTTTCAACCACCTTAGGATTAATATCTACTCCATGAACATTAATCTCATATTTAGCTAATAAAGCAGCCGTTGGTAAGCCAATATAACCTAATCCAACCATCGTCACTTTTGAGAAATCTTGTTTCATATTTTATTCTTTTTTATTTTATCGTCCAATTCCGTAATAAGTCCATCCTTACTTTTCCATATCCTCAGGTTCGTATATGTTACGACCATCAAAAACAGGTTTGTTTTTCATTAGACTTTCCATTTCTTTTGTTTCTTCATTTTCTCCATGCACAAACACTTGCTTTTACTTGTTAAGTAAAATTATCAAACTATAAACCGATGAAATAATTACAATAAAAAATCCCTGGCTCAATCTCTTGTATAAAGATCTCTTGTATATACCTTATCTCTAACATCTTCTAATTCCGGGCTTAATCTATTACTTACGATTACACTTGAAATCTTTTTGAATTCATTCAGATCTTTAATAACTTTTGAGTGGTAAAACTCATTTTCCTTTAGAACCGGTTCATAGATTACAACTTCAATACCTTTAGCTTTTATTCTCTTCATTAATCCTTGTATAGAGGAAGCCCTAAAATTATCAGAATCTGTTTTCATTGTTAATCTATAAATACCAACAACTTCAGGTTTTCTTCTAAGAATCATATCAGCTATATGATCTTTTCTTGTTCTATTAGCATCAACAATAGCTGAAATAATATTATTTGGGACATCATTATAATTTGCTTTCAACTGTTTTGTATCCTTTGGTAGACAATAACCTCCATAACCAAAAGATGGATTATTGTAATGATCTCCAATTCTTGGATCTAATCCAACACCTTCGATAATCTCTTTTGAATTTAATCCTCTTACCTCTGCATAAGTATCTAATTCATTAAAGAAAGCAACTCTCATAGCAAGATAAGTATTTGAGAACAATTTAACTGCTTCAGCCTCTGTTGAGCTAATAAAAAGTGTTTTAACATCCTCTTTTAATGCCCCTTCAATTAGTAGATTTGCAAATTTTTCTGCTCTTTCTGATTTCTCTCCAACAATTATTCTGGAAGGATATAGGTTGTCATAAAGAGCTTTACCTTCTCTTAAAAATTCAGGAGAAAAAATAATATTATCAATAGAAAACTTTTCTCTAATCTCTTTAGTAAACCCAACCGGTACAGTTGATTTAATTATCATAACTGTTTTTGGATTTATTGAAGTCACGTCTTGAATAACTCTCTCTACACTATCTGTATTAAAATAATTTTTTTCAACATCATAATCTGTTGGTGTAGCAATAATTACATAATCAGCATCTTTATAAGCTATATCTTTATCTAAAGTAGCTAATAAATTCAGTTCTTTAGTTTTAAAAAAATCTTCAATTTCAGCATCAACAATTGGAGAAACTCTATTATTAATCTTATCAACTTTTTCCTGGTCAATATCTAAAGCCACTACTTCATGCTTTTGAGATAGTAATACAGCATTAGATAAACCTACATATCCTGTTCCTGCTACTGCAATTTTCATTTCTTATAAAATTCTATTATTAATTAATTTATATAGCTTTTGATAGTTTTTAAAATCTCACTCTTAAAATCCTCATCCGCTTTCCAGCCCAATTCTTTTTCTATCTTAGTAGCATCAATTGCATAATGTCTATCGTGCCCTGCTCGATCTTTCACAAAAGTAATTTGTTTTTTATATGATTCATTACTTTTTGCTTGTTCTTTATCTAAAATCTCACAAATATAGTTTACAATTTCTAAATAAACTTATTTATCATCATTAACAACATAATACCCTCCGGTTTTTGGTACACCTTTAAAAATAATCTTATCAGCTTTCTTTAATTCTTTTATCAATCGCTCTACGGTTCTTTGCGAGGTCTTTATAACATCTTTTAATTGTTTAGTATTTAAACCGGGTTTATCCTTTATTAATAAAAACAAATGATTTACACCGCCATTTAATCCGTCATTTAATCCGTCATTATATATTTTATTAGAAATTATTGTTTCTGATAAGAGCACTTGCACGACAAATATATCTTCTTCTCTGAAAATTATTTTATCACTACCGGAATATGCTTTGGAATATTTGTAAACATTGCGTATTGCAGTAATATGAATTTATAAAAGTTCCATAAGATTTACCTATTTGTTTCTAAGTGAATTTTCTATATATTTTTTAAGATTTTCAAAAGCTATTTTA
>JAUVLT010000050.1 GCA_030600605.1 Mycoplasmatota bacterium | reverse complement strand
AGACAAATGAAGAAGTCTCGAACGAGAAGTTAGATATCCTAAATATAAGCATAAAAAGACGGCAACAATGTGCCGTCTTAATCTAATTACTAATTTAAATGATTTTCATAGTCCTCTTTGAACAATTCTAAATAGAAGTGTTTTTCCGCTACGTTAAAATCTGGATGAGGAAACTCTTTAAAACCGAACTTTTTATATAGACTCAGTGCTTTAATATTTTTCTTTTGTGGATCAACATATACAATTTTTGCATTACCCTTGTTAAAGGCATTATCAATTGCATGTTTCAACCCAGTATAAGCAATGCCTTTACCTCTAGCCCCAGAGAATAGTTTAATATCTAATGCAGCTTTGCCATTCTTTTCTACTTTATAATAACTTTCACCACAATATCCTAGCTCTTCATGATAAATAGAGTAATGACGTCTATTACCATTTTTGTTAATACCCGGTAACCATTTTTCTTCTAAGGATTTTTTCGTTACATCTAATCCATTAGGAAATCCAACATATTTCATAACATCACCATCATTCCATAATGATGCTACATTATCTAAATCATTTAAAGTTGTTTCAATAATTGTTATTTTCTTATTAATCAAAATAAATCCTCCTTATAATTTGTGAGGTTTTATCTCTTTAAAACCCTCCAACTGCACATATTAATTCCATCATTAAGATTTCTCATATAAGACCTTCTTCTCACGCTGTAATATTGTCTAGATTCCTTGCCCATAATGTATTCAATTGTTATTCAATAAATGTATTAGACTATGTATCATTTTAGATATAAAGATTCTATCCTATATGCCTTATACATCATTGATTGCAACTTATTACTATATGCATATAATAAAACAGATACCCACTGTTTAACTTCCATACCATTACAATATCTTATTCTCTATCCTTTGGTTTTTGACAGTTTTTTTTGCTCTCAATCCAGCCGTTATTCGCATCTTTAAAATAATCAAACCTTGGGATATATGGTTTAATATCTATTAATGGTGTTCCATCTAAAATATCTATTCCTGATACTCTTAAAATATTTTCATTTCTCTTATCTAATTTTACAATTGATATCCCGATGCTATTTGGTCTACATGGATGCCTAGAAGAAAAAATACCATGTGGAGCATCATCTAAAAATGTCGAACGAGATAGTTTTATTTCTCCAGCTTTATCAAAAATATAAAACAGTATAATATGTGAAAATAATTCAATAGTCTCTAGTCCTTCAATATATTCAGGGAATAATTCTATTTGTCCTTTTACTTTAGGATTTATATAACCTTGAATAGGACATTCGTCTTTTGTTTTATAAGGAGTATAGATTGTCCCAATTTGTTCTATTTCGAATTTCTTATTCATAAGCATTCCTCCAATTTATATTTTAATTCTAACAAAATATTTAAATATTTAATTTCTTTACAGCCTCTTTTTCTTTTTTAGCTATATATAATTTATGTTCTTTTAATAATTTCATAACAAGATAAGGTGTAAATATTACTGTATATACTATTACTCCCCGAAGTTCCGCTACTAAAATAATATGAATAAATATCAATATGTATGCTAAGTAAGACCATCTGTGTAATTTCTTCCAAGCTGGATATTTAAATAAATTACGAAATTTAGAAAACGAGGTAACAAATAATGGAATCATTATTGCGAAAGCGATAATTCCAATCCAATATTCGATTTGTGTAAAGTCACTAAATAATTCAATAACATAATTTGTTGCGTGAGGTATAATAAATATAAATCCTAAAATAGAGTACTCTTTTCTAATTGACACTAACTTTTTACTTAAAATGGATTTCTTTTTAAGTGCTCCTGTAAACATTATAATGAAAAGAAAACCTAGTCCAACGTATCCATGAACAAACATTTCCATTATTTTAATTTGATCAACAAAGAAAAATGAACCGATACTAACGATAACTGCTAGAATATATAACAAAGCACTGTGTTTGCGAATTTCTTTACCAAAATAAAATCCCAATACTGTGAATACTACTGCTACAAGTACTACTTTCACGTGAACAACTCCTTTTTTGTATATTTTCTAAATAAATAACAACTTAACATGATTATATCTAATAACTCTCTTTGCTGTCAAGGATAGTATATTATTAGCTAAAACGGTATTGAGGATCTAAAAATGCAGTGAATATTAACGGTATACACTATATCAGGTATTCTTTTGGGTCATTTGTATATTGTTTACTGAAAAATCTAAATCATTTGTTGTTCTTGATTTTATCCCTAAATTAATTGATAGTAGAAATCCTCCTTTTAAGACGAGATTTTTCCTATAATTACTCTGTGCAATTCTTTTAATGATTGAATCAAAGAAAAAATGGTTAATAATTAAATTACTTGTCACATTATATTCTTTAGCTTTATTCTTTGCTTTATCAGAAAGCGCGTGACTATTCATTAGGATAAAACCTCCATAATATTAAACATATCTGATTCAACACCCATTTCTTTAGCATATCTAAATAGTTTTATTAAATTTTTATCTTCTTTTTTCACATATGTTTGAAATGCCTTTTTAAACACTTCCGATTCAATAACTTTTCTACTTTTAACAAGGTCGCACATACATCTTTCAATATTATAAACGTTAATCTTATTACCATAAGGGCTTCTAATTTCTATAATTCCGAGTTTATGAATATCCTTCTTAACATAATGAATAATAGTATTCTTATCAAATCGATGAGTATTATAGCCTTGATATACTGTTACTTCAATCTTTGAAGGGATTTTTTCAGTAAGATTATGAAAGTATAGTGCATTACTATACGAAAAAATTGAAGATTTATGTCTCATTTGAAAAACAAAGTATTCATCATAAACTCCATCCTTATTTATATACATTCCTCTAGATATCTTTTCTAGTTTTCCTTGCTTAACCATTTCAGAAAGAAACCATCTCGGAATACTGTTTTCTTCTACTTCTTTTGTAGTTATGATACCATTCTTACTTACTAGTTTTTCTATTTTTTCATAGTTATTCACAGTTTCACTTCCTTTCGTGCTTTAATTATATCATTATAAACGCACAAACGCAAGTACAAATATACTCTACATAAAGATAACTACTCTTATTAAAAATAGTTATTTTGTTTTTCAGCAAACAATATTTTCACTCAATAGTTTGAACTCCAACATACCAATTTGGAATTACTCTTAAGTATTATAATCTTTATATGTTTTTTTCTATTTTCTTCTCGATTTAAGTTTTCGGTACCCGCCATAGATAGGTTTAATATCTTCTACCGTGATTACGACGTTTTTTTGATAAATCTTAAGCTCTTTCACTAATAAACTAAGTCTTTTTCTCGGAACATAGAAAAGCAGTATACTTCTTGGTAAAACCATTCCTTGCGCCTTTATGGTTGTGATGGCATATCCTTTATCCCTTAGTATAGTTGCTAAAGAATCTTCGTGATCTCTGATTACAATAGCTTCAACACGAACATTACCAAGAGCTATTTTGCTTTCAATAACAGTACCAATAAATTGTCCTACTGCAAAACCAGCAGCATATACAAGTGCTTTTATCGGATCTTCTGTTATTCCGATTAGAACTGTTGTAACTAAAAATAACCATAGTAATAGTTCGAAGAATGAAAGGAACGATCCAATTAGTTTCTGCCCCCTTGTTATTAGAATGATTCTAACAACCGCAACTGATACTTCTATCATCTTTAGGAAGAATATCATTATATATAAGCCCACAGACCCTTGAAATACAGATAAAACTTGTTCTAAAATAATCATACTAATCCCTCCTTTTATGATAATAAATTAATTGTTCATTCAAAATCTAAACAAAAAAAGGTTTTTCTATGTGTCCTTAACTAAGTATGTTAAGTTGTTTTATTATATCCCCACATACAGATATAAACTCTAATTATATTTTTCATGGTATGAAAGAATATCTGACACAATATTATCCCAACCAGTAGTAAATATTCTTCACTAGTATGACTTACTATTAAATTCTTTTTCAGATACATTATTGATTTTATTAGCGTGGATTGCTGCCATAAGGGAGTAATTCGAAATCATATTTGCAAAATCAAATAAGACATCTTCAACAATTACACCTTCTGTTTTTACCTGGTACATTTTTCTTACTACTTCTTTCCCAAAACATCTAGCAACATGTAAACTAGATGCTAGTGGAGAACCTTGTGGTATTACAAGTCTAGTTCCATCTTTTGTTTCTCCTTCATAAAACTCATAACGAGCCTTTAAGAAAGAAACATGGCTCCCATCAATTGCTGTTTTACCTCGAATACTACCATTTAAATGATATACAAGTTCTGTAATAAATATTAATTCATTTTTAAAGTTACCTTTTGCCAAACTTGCACAGAAACCCAGTTGAGATGCCAACTTATCTGTCAAAATCTCAAATTCCACTTTCTTACTTTCCTCATACAGGAAAGGACAACATAATTCATTTCTCATCTTTTCTCCTTTTCCGTATTCTCAAGGCAATAAAAAAGACCCTTCCCCAGAAAAGAAAAAAGCCAACGCAATTAAGCATCATCTCATTACCCAGGAGAATACTATTATTTATGGTAGGTCTACCGGCTCAATTTCATCCTACTTTGCACCTTCCCGCTAAAAGCAGTGGTATTTTGCATTTCGTCCATATTACGGTTGCTGGGACAGCTTGAGATTATCACTCAATTCCCTGTTATGTACAGTGTACACCATAAAAATATTTAACTATAAAAATTGTATCACTTGTTGAATGCCAATGCAATGATTAACTAACCTAAAATAGTGTAAAATGGTTTTGGAAAAATAATTTGATATATTTTATTAAAATAGTTATAATACAAGTATAATTAACAAGTATCTAAAACATAAAAAGGAGGCTTTATGAAGAATAACAAAGTAGGTATATTTATTGGATTTATATTCATTTTTGTAGCAATTGGTGCATATCTTTCAGATGAAGCTTTATCACAAACATCACAAGGTAAATTTGTAATTATAGGTTGTATTATATTTGGTTTATTTACCATTACAAAAAACTTAAATACAAAAAAATAGTGTAAAAAACAGCGATTCTCATATATGAATCTGCTGTTTTTTTATGTGATTTAAAGAGCAGTTTTTAAGTTCTTTTCATAGTTTCCTATGTCCAAGTTTTCGGGTGCAGTTCATCTTGTAATAATCTTATTTATGATTTGTTATTGTTCTAGTTGTCTTTTTCGAAATCTTCTATTGCTTCATAAAACATGTTTTCTAAAGCACTTATGCTATTTTCAAGTTGAAATAGTTTTGAGTACTCAATATAATCTTTTGATAATTGTTCTACTACTTCTTGATGATTGTAAAGATATGATACTTTCATAGCTATACTATCTGAATTTGATGCTTCAAAGAGGTTATGTTTTGTTAAGGCAAACTGATTGGTAGCTGATGTTTTACTATCACTGATAATTGGTACAAGTCCACAACTAAAAGCTTCAATACATGCGATAGCTTCAATTTCAGAATCTGATGCATGAATATATAAATCCGAATAATTTATTATGTCAATTAAATCATCTTGAGTGAAAAAATTCATTATAAGAGGATTAGTTAATCCTTTTGATTCTTTTACAAGAGTACTCTTCCAAGGTCCTTTTCCAGCAAAAATGATTTGGACATCTTTTTCAAATTCGAGTTTCTTAACAGCTTTTATAATTAGGTCTTGTCTTTTTTCACGAGACAATCTTCCTATCATTAAAATAATGTATTTATCCTTCATATTATCTGGTTTCGATACAGTTTTTGGAATAAATTCAGGACTTACACCATTTGATATAACATGAAGTTTTGCTGTATATCCACGTTCTCTTATAAAATCAGCTATCATCTTTGAAGGACAATGGATATGATCAAATTTATTATAATATCGTCTGAAATAACGATAGATGTACTCATTTATGTTTCTAAAATTATTAAGATATAAGGTAGAGGTAATATTTTCTGGTTGTACGTGAAAAGCTGAGCTTGAAGGAATATGCAATATGTCAGATATTTTTCTACCTTTTTTTTGAATTCTAAAAGGCAATAAAAAATGTACTATGTCTGAATCCTTAATGACATTTCTAAGGAGTTTTGTATTGTTTTTAGCTAGAGGCATTCCTTGTGACCTTGATAACTGATAAAGAATGGGAAACTTGTTGTATCCTGTTGTATATGTATATTCATCTAAGGAAGGACTGCCAGTAATGATATTAACAGTATGACCTCTTTTTCTTAAAGCTTCAGCATAGCGCATAGTAGAAATAGTGGTTCCATTTGTAGTGACACCATATGTGTCAATAACCATTGTTATTCTTAATAGTTTATTCATCTTCATCACCACTTATGGGCACCATATTAGGAAATAACTCTTCAATATATTGATCAGTAAATACTTCATCGTACAATTCTCCTAATGGAGTATATGGCTCAATTCCTTTAGCACGTGCGCCTTGTCTAATAAGCATCGAGTATGAAACAAACATATTTAATAAGAAAAATACAATTAGAATACGAGTAATTATAACTCCTAGATTGTTAGGGATACTTTCTATTAGTTTACTTAGGTATGGATAAAATATTTTTACTGCCAAAAAAATTAATAATCCCCAGAACAAAGCATATATAACAGATGTACGTCCATTTATATTTAAAAGCATATGACTATAATCCCAAGAAATACTACCAGTAAAATACTCTTGAGCCCAGTTAGCAGCATACTCAAATGCTCCACCAAAAATTGCACCTAACAACACTACCTTGATTGGGTTCTTTACTTTATGAAAAAGTAAAATAGCAATAACAAATGCAGTCCCATATAAAGGATTGAAAGGTCCTATAATAACTGAACTTCTATTTTCCCATACACCATATTTAAAAAATGTTAAAATCTCTTCATACAAGGTCCCAAATAAAGAACCTATAATAAAACACCAAACTAACTTATGGAAGGATATACCCAAAGCAAAAAGGTCGGTGGTTGTTCTTGTTTTTGATAAATTACGTTGCATATTAATCCCTCCTCATATGCAAATTATACCATAACTAGGTATTTATATTTAGTCTAATTCTGATATCTTATGATAATTCTAAACTTTTCTTCTTTACTATATTTTTGTTTTCTTCCCATATAAAAATACCTCCAAAGTTCTTCTATATTTAAATACTTGCGATTTAACTCAATAGCTTTCTTTTTTTATAGTGTCTACTTTAGAGGTATCATATCAATTATTATGTGTCACTAACATCTTATCAATTCACCCTTTGTAACACTTATAATTGTAACTTGTTATTATATGTATGATATTGCCGTTTTCTTTGAGCCAAAGTGAATATAAATCAAATCAAAAAAATGATCTCACATACATCATTTTCTACTCATAATTAGCTTCAATAATTATATTCATTACGTCATCAATAAATGGACTTGAATTAGCATAATCAACCATAATTATTGGCAATGTTTCAAGTAGTTGATTAAATTGATTATATTCAATCAAATATAAGTTAAATTTTTCAGATCTCTCAATTAAAGACCAAGTCTTAAATGAATTAGTAATCCCGCTTACACTCATATCCATTGTTGTAATAGCCTGCATTACTACAAACCCTTCTATATTAGAATCATTACTCACTAATTCTCTCTCATTTTCTAAAAACGATATAACATCATCAAAGTTATCACTATTAGCCCAAGAGGAATGTATTGATGTTTCATAATTAAATGTCTCTTTTTCACTACTTTCAAATTTGTCAATGATAATAACTCTTGATTCAACTCCATCATTAGTGATATCACTATAAGTAATATCTTTTAAATCTTTGATACTACTTAAATAAGAATAATTATAAAGTCCAGTATCTACCAACATTTTCATAAATAAATCATAGTCATCATCACTACTATAATCTACTCCATGAATGTGTTGGAAATCTATCACTAAGAATTCTCCTTGGTTTGTATCTAGAAAAGTTGTAATTTCCAAAGCTATATCATTAAAATCACTAGAAATATAATTATGTTTTGTCATCCACTCCTCACTATCATATGTTAATCGCACATCAAAATATCGAATACCATTTGAAAGCAATTCGTCAGGTGATGCTATTTGAGTAATGGATTGTCTTACTGAGAACCCCTTTATAAGAATACCAACATTACTTGTCATTATTTCTGGTGCTGATAAAACATCAACTTTACTAAAGATGTTAATCTCACTAGAAAAAGCATCATGTGCACCA
>JAUVLT010000012.1 GCA_030600605.1 Mycoplasmatota bacterium | reverse complement strand
AGCTGTTAATATTACATCAACTTCTCCATCTTCAGAATATAAAGCATAAGTCCCACCAGGTAAGAATCCTACATCAGCAGTACCAGAAATCATAGCTTCCCCAACTGCTTCGTAAGAAGATCCAACTTCGATAATGATTTCATCAAATTCAAAACCTAAGTCAGCTAATTCAGCTTTTAATAATTCTTTTAAAGGTTCAGTAGTTTCAAGGATTAAAGCTGCATCTCTTGAAGGTACAAAATAAACCGATAATGTTTTAGTTTCTTTTCGACATCCCGCCATTGCAAAAACAAGAATTAAAATAGTAACCAAAGATAATAATTTTTTCATTTTTTTCCTCCTATTTTTTTTGTATTGTATAAACTCTTATGTTAATTTTACTATAAACTATCGCTTTTTGCTACAGTTTTCTTTATCTAATTTTTAGATGGAAATATTATTCTTTTAAACTAAAAAATAATCTATCTTTCAGTTTAAAATAAATCTAAATAACCAACTCATATTTATGAGAAAGATCTGGCATAAAGAAACAGTAAATCACTAAGTCTATTCAAATATTTCATACAAAAATCTAAATCGTCGCGTTGATTCTTTTCAATAAATTTAACTAAGCTTCTTTCAGCTCTTCTAGCAATGCTTCTTGACAAATCGTAATACGATCCAACAACTGAGGTATCACTTCCTGGTAAAATAAAGACTGGATTAAGATTAGTTTTGGCAATTAGTGTTTTCTCACGTAATTCTAATATCATAATATCTGAAGCTGTTATTTGAATTAAATCATTTTCTCTTACATCTTTATCCGTTGTGGCTACTAAAGAACTAATATACTGTAAAGTCTTTTGAATATGTTTTATTTCATCTTTGTGTTCAGTTTGGTGATAGACAATTCCAAGCAAACAACTTAGCTCATCAATATTACCTAACACATCAAATAAAATATCACTTTTTGATAAAACTTCATTAGAATAGTTCTTTGAAGTTCCTTTATCCCCCGTAGTTGTCGAAATTGTTTTATAATTATCAATTTTCTTCATAATAAACCTACTTTCTATATGCATACAGTCTACATGAACATTATAGCACTAAATGGTTCATAATTCTCCTAAAAAAAATAGATGGCTTCAATTAAGAACCCATCTATTGGTTATAATTTATAAATTGCTTATTCTTTTTTATGTAGCAGAAGTTACAATAGTGTAATTATATGCTTGTGTAATTGAGAATCTTAAAATCTTTGTAGTGTCTGTATAATCTCTAAACAATACCCATTTTGTCTTGTCTATCAACAAATTTAAAGAAATATGCATAATATTCAGTTTTAAGAATTTCAGTATTTGTAAATGTATATCTCTTGTCATAATCAACAGCAGTAATATTAGTTCTAAATGTAGCTAATTGTGCCTTAGTTAAGACGTTAACAAGTAAAACACAAATACTTTAATATCCATTAAAACGATCAAACTTTATTTGCGAAATACTCACACCATTATTAACTAATTGTTCTTTAACTCCACCCACAAATCCAGGGCTACCAGCAACATAATAAATCGCTTTATTAAGATATTTATTAGCTGCTTTTTCAATTATTTCTTGAGTGTTTTTAGTGTTAGTTTTATAATGTTTTTCAACAAATGATAATTTATCAAACTCATCTTTAAAAGGATAAATTGCTCTTGGCTCAGAATATATCAAAACAACTTCTTTATTAATATTCAATTTTTCGATTTGTTTGATAATTCCTCTAATCGGAGTAATACCAATTCCTCCAGCAATAAATACTGAGTGATATTCTTCCTCAAGTATAAATGATCCCATTGGTCCATCATAAGTCATTGTATCCCCAATTTTTAATTCAAGCATCTTATATTTAAAATCACTTGGCACTTCAATTATCTTAGTAGCAATTTTAAATACCTCTTCTTCTTTACTAGAAGCGATACTAAAAGCTCTAACTTTTCGACCCTCAATTTCTTTATCAACATGCATGAAAACTCCATATTGTCCTTCTTTATAAGAAAGATTATTAGGAATTTTAAAATCAAATACATAATAGTCTTCACCTATTTTGTTTACATTAATTAACTCAATAACAAATCTTTTTATTTCATCAGACATCAAATCACCTCATGTTTTATTATAATCCCTATAGTTTGAATTGTAAAAGAAACCACAAAAAAAAACAGATAATGATTATCTGCTTTTCATATAAATTATTACTTAACAATTATTTCTAAATATTTATTTATGTATTCTTCTTTTTCTTGTTGATTTAATTTATGGTAAGATTTCCCATTTGGTAAAATTGCATGGCCAAGTAAGATTCCCCCAATTATTTTTGAGTATGTTTGATAATCACCATTCAACTTTTTAATTGAAAAATGTTGTTTAATCGCTAAACTAACATTTTCAAAAATTACATGAGTAAATTTAAGATCTTTTGGTAAATTACCAGCTAGACTTTCAGAAATTAACATTTTCACAACTGAAATGTTTTTTGAAATTACTTGTAGACGGTTATCTAGTAATTGTCCAAAAAAATCAGATGTACTAATTTCTTCTTTAAATTCTAGTACCGAACTAAACTTATCATCAGTTATGCTTTTTACACTGAATTCAAATAGATTCTTTTTAGTACCGAATTTACGATAAAGAGTTACTTCAGCAACATTAGCTTTTAAAGCTATTTCTTTAGTTGTTGAAGCAATGTATCCTTTTTTAACAAACACGCTTATACTAGCTTTTATAATTTGGTCTGTTTTATCTTTCATATTTACACCTCAGAATAACTAAGATTTAGTTCCTTTTTTTTCTTTCTTCTAAAAATAGATATAACACTAAATTGTAATGACAATACTGCCGGCATTACAATTAATGTACTTAGTAGTGCTAGTGATATATTTACTAATGTCATTATACCAAAATTACTTAAGATTTCAAAGTCAGAAATAACTAATGCACTAAATCCACCAATAGTTGTTAAAGCTGAGGCAATAATTGGTTTACCAATTTTTCCAATTGTTATTTCAATAGCCTCATTATTATTAAGTGCATTGTCTCTTTCTTCATAGTAACGTTCCATAACTAAGATAGTAAATTCGGTTCCTATTCCAATAATCAGAGCTCCTAATGTCGCAGTTAATGGTGTATAGTCTAATCCAAAGATATACATGAATCCTCCAGACCATCCAACAATTAAACTAATCGGTATTAATGGAATAATTGCTTTCAAAGGATTACGGTAAATTAATAATAACCCTAAAAACACTAATGCCATTCCAACTAATGTTATTGTGTATCTACCAGTAGTTAAAGCAGTAATCATTTCAACATCAATAACTGCTTGTCCTGTAACTGTTAAATCCATATCTGTAGTAGTTGTTGATAAGTAAATACCAAGTTCATCAATAAATGCACCAAGTTCATCTGATTCTAAATCCTTTATCGAAATAATTATAACACCTTGTGTTTGATCATCATTAACAAGCATTTTTAGTTGTGTTTCCGGAAGATTTTCAGTTAATTCATTAGCTAATTGTGATGTTAGTTCTTCATCCGTTAATTGATCTAAAACACTTGTAATTGATCTAACTGAAATTATTTCATCTGGAAATTCTAATAAAAGATTATTTGTTGTGTCTTCGATCCAAGAAATATTGATATCAGAATAAATATCATAACTACTATAAACAATTGACAATTGTTCAGTTGATCCTAAGATACCTCTTAATTCTTGAATATCTTCTAATTCTTCTGTGTCTTGTGGCATAAACGTTTCAATATCTGTTTCAACACCAACTTCTTGATCGTAATAGATCCCAATAGCAGCTGTTGAAATAGCTAAAAGTAAAATTAGATATTTTAATTTTAAAGTAACTTTAGTAAGTTTTCTCATTACTTTTTCAAACTTACTACTTTTTTTAACTTTTTTAAGTTTTTTATTTGCAAAGAAATAATGATCTCTCACAAACAAAATTGGTAACATTATCATTAAAGCAACAATAAAACTAACTATCATTCCAATTGTTAACATTTTACCAAAATCTTGAATCATTGGAACGGGTGATGTATATAAACTTAGTAGCCCTAAAGCAGTAGCTACTAAAGCTGTCATAATCGCTGGTGCTAGTTTTTTGATAGTATTTCTAATTGCGTTTCTTGATTTGTTTTGATTATCCATTGTATTGTCCTCCTGCTAATTCTTCTGTATAACGACTTTGGAACTGGATAGCATAATCAATCCCAAGTCCTATCAGAACAGGGAATACGGCCATAGAAACAAGGGTTAATCCAATATTTAACCATCCCATGATTCCAATTGTTGCTACTACTGCAATTAAAATAATTCCAAGTGGTAATAAACTCCATCTAATTCTAAATACAATAAGTAATACTCCAATCATAATGAGGGCTGAAAGCCCCATCATTAATTGCATACTTTCCATCATTGCATTTTTGATAGACATATCTAAAACAGGTTTCCCTGAAACTAAAGTAGAATCAGTTATACCTTGTTCTTCTAAAGTAACTATAATAGTATCAATAATATCATTTTTAACATCATCTGATATTTCTCCTTCTAATACAATAATAAACATCATATTTTGTTCATCAATAACAAATTCTGAGAACATACTTCTTATTTCTCCGGTTTCATCATAAATCATTAAATCAAGTGTTGATTGTTCTGTTGGTATTGAAGGTGTAAGAACATTAAAATTATTATGAATCATTCCCAGATTTACGCTCATTAGATTCAAATTACTAGATATAGTTGATAAATTATCTGATAACATCGTAATCTGAGCTGCCATTAATGTTTGATCTTCAATCATTCCTGTAAGACCTAAAATAATATTTCCAAGTCCAGTAACTGTATTACTTGTAATAGTAGGCAAAGCTGCAGCATCACTTGTTGTAATTGCACTCATCTGATTTGCCATCGCAATTATTTGTGAGTTAGCTGTAGTAAGATCTGCAACTTCTTCACTTAACAATGGATCAGCACTTAAATCAGTAATGATTAAATTAATACTGTCAGATACTGCTAATAGCTGTGTACTAAATGTAGCGTAAGATGTTAATAAACCTGTAACACCAATTCCCAAATTCTCTTGGCCAATAATCATTGAATCAATTGCTGTATTTAATTGCAATAATGTTGATTCTATATCTCCTGCATCACCATTTGATGATAGTAATACACTCATTTGTTCCAAATTAGTAGATACTTCACTTAGCCCAGTTGATAGTTCCAACAAAGCTGTTTCATATTGTGTTGCTTGCATCGATGCAAATTGATTCACTAATGAAACTGGACTGTTCACAGTAAATATTTCATCATAATGAGATAACTCAGATTCTAACTGATTCATATACTCCATGTTTTCGACAGTGAATAAATCTTCCAAAGAGTCACCTTTATACATAACAATAATTGGATCACTACCAAATTCTGCTTGATATTCAAAATTATCAATGTATTCATCTGTGTCTGTTTGAATTAATGTTTCATTTCCTGTTTTTAACTCAACTTGAGTAACCCCAGCAAGTAATGCAACAAATATTGCTCCACCAATAATTATTATTTTCATCGGACTTCTCATTAGTAATTCTGTAATTTTTTTTAACATTTTTTCTCTCCTCATGTGTGTTAGTCATAACTTACATAACTATATAGTAATTACGTTATTCTGTCAAGGATAATGTTAATAAAAAAATGAACTCCTTAAGAATTCATTTTTTTATAGATCTTATTGTTATTACTTCTTTTTAACGTTACTTATTGCTTCTTTTCCTCTTTTAGAAGCCTTTTCAACTAGGTTTTCAACTTTTTGTCCTGTTTCATCAGCAAAGACTTTTACTTTATCAATCTTTTCATCAGAGTCATATTTTTCTCTAAGTTTATTAATTTTGTTGACACTTTTTTGAACAAATTTTCCTGTCTCCACACCAACTTTTTGTCCTTTTTCTTCAAAAGCTTTTTCTAGTTCAGTTTTATCATTTATTTCGACTACTTTGTTTTTTCTTTTAAAAAGACTCATTAATTATACCTCCTCTATAATCCTATTATATTGATTACTTATGTATATCTTATGAATTTCTATTCAAAAATACATTTCATAACTGTTATTTTGTTTTTGGTATATGTATTTCTATAGTTTTGAATTAGATAATTTAATAACACTTAAGATATAAAATATAACAGCAAATATTATCATTCCAAATAATAAATGAATATTATTTAACCCGAAATCACCGATATTCACCTCGAGACCATAAATCATTGAGTAAGTATCAAAAACTTCGTCTGGTGTTCCAGAAAATACAACATCAATAGCGCCTTTCATGTATATGTTTCTTAAAAGTGTAACACTATGTGCTGTTGGTAATATATTCATTACAAATTGAACATTATCAGATAAAATACCAATAGGAATATAGATTCCTCCTAAAAATCCAATAAAAGTACCAACGATTGTACCTAATATTGAAAATGCATTTGTTGTTTTTATGAATAAGGAAATATAGAAAAAGAAACTACTAAAAGAAACTATTGACAACATAACCACTCCCAAAAGTTGCATAATTGGAATAAAATGTAAAAACTCTCCTCCATTGAAATAAACATAAATTTGGCCAATTACAAAATTAAAAAAGACCATTACAAATCCGATAATCCATGAACTTATCAAATAACTCAAAGCAAGAATTTTTCGATTAATTGGAGATACATAGAAATCATTAATTGTACCATTACTTCTATCTTGAATTAAAGTACCTAGTACAGTTAGAGGAACTGTAACAGTTGATACCGTTAAAATCCCTGCCATAATCCATGCACTAACTAACCAATCAATTCCCTCAATATCACCAAAATGTTGAATTAAACTATCTGTTTGCATTTCACCTAAAAATAAAATATACAATAACAAAATAATGATTACTGATAAAAAACTAAAAAATACTGTAGCTCTATCTCTTAAATAGATTCGCATATTTCTCCTAACAAGTTGAAAAAGAATAGTCATTATTCACTCACCAACTTTCTACCAGTAATATTTAAAAATACATCATCCATGTCTCCTCGTAATATCTCAAACTCTCTAATATGTTCTCTATATTTTTCTACAATATCAATACCTTTAAAACAACCATCAACAGTAATGTTTATCGTATCATTCATAATATAATAATCAATTTTGTCTTCTTTTAAAATCTTTTCTAAATTATTATTAGGAATTATCTTAACTCTATCTTTTGAGTATTTCAAGCGTAGTTCTTCACTTGATCCTTGAGCTACTATTACACCTTCATCTATAATAACAACTTTATTTGCATCTAATACTTCTTCCATATAATGTGTTGTTAAAAATATTGTAACTTCTTTTTCTTTTCTTAACTTATCAATTAACTCCCAGATATCTTTTCTACTTTTTGGATCCAATCCAGTAGTAGGTTCATCTAAAATCAATATCTCCGGCCAATTTATTAAAGCTCTAGCAATATCGGCTTTCCTTCTTTGTCCACCACTTAATTCACCATATCTTTGATTAAGAAAAGAGTTTATTTCTAAATATTCATTTATTTCCTCAATTCTTTTTAATAGTCTTAATTTATCAATACTATAAAAAGAAGCTCTTACAATGAGATTCTCTTTTACCGTTAATAAATCATCTAACATTGAATTCTGAAATACAACCCCAATTTTACTTCTAATTTCAGAATCATTTTTTCCCACGATATTATCTAATACAGAAATATCACCATCATCATGATTTAACAATGTAGAAATAATATTTATTGTAGTACTTTTCCCTGCACCATTAGGTCCTAAAAAAGCAAAAAAAGAATTTTTTTCAACTGTAAAACTAATCTTTTTCACAGCCTCAATCTCACCATAATTTTTTACTAAATTATCAACTTTAATAGCTATCAAATTAATCACCTCGCATTAACTATACTTTTGTCTCATATGTCAATTTTACATAGAAATAGTATTAATTTCAAACTAATTTCAATAAAAAAAGACCACACGCAATGCTGTGGTCTATAAATATGTTTCACACTAGTGGTGAAAATAAATTAAATAATCCTTCTAGTAAGCGATTAATAAGTCCTCTTTTTTTCCATTTTTTTAATGTTACTTCTTTACAAAGTAATAAGTCTTCTGAAAAATCCTCAATCAAACGAGATACAGATTCATTATGAAGTAGAACTGTTGCCTCAAAATTAATTCTAGCACTTCTATTATCGAGATTATATGTTCCACAAGATGCTATTATATCATCTACAATGAAGACTTTTGCATGTGTAAATGTCTTCTTAAATAAATATATATTAATACCGGCTTTCAAAAGTTGTTCAAAAAATGATTTTGTGACAATATATATCGTTTTTTTATCAGGCTTTCCTGGAAGTATTAAAGAAACCTCAACTCCGCCTTTTGCAGCGATAATTAAAGATGTAAGAATTTCTTGATCAAGTGCCAAATATGGCGTCATAATCTTAATTGATTTTTTTGCATTGTTAATCATTTTAACATAAGTATTTCTAATAGTTGGATAATCAAAATCTGGTCCTGATGGAATAACTTGAACAAGACCTTTTGAATTTACGATTTGAGCTTGATAATATTTATCATCATCAATAAATTTATGTGAAGAATAATACCAATCTCTTAAAAATAATGCGGTTAACGAATTTACTGCTTTTCCTTCTAATAAAAGATGAGTATCTCTGAACTTACCAAACTTTTTAGAAGAACCATTATATTCATCAGCTAAATTCATTCCTCCAATAAAACCATACTTACTGTCAATAACTGTAATTTTTCGATGGTTACGATAATTAATTCTAGTATTAAAAACCCCAAAATAAACTCTATCATTTACAACAACTTCTACGCCACTTTTCTTTAATTTCTTCATAAATTTGCGATTCAACATAACACTACCAATAGCATCATATAACAATTTTACTTCAACACCTGATTTTGCTTTATCTTTTAAGATGTTAAGAACCTTTTTCCCAATTTTATCTGTTCTGATAATATAGTATTCCATAAATATATATTTTTCAGCATTTCTTAATTTATCAAGTAACTCTGGAAAAAGACTTTCACCATTTTTTAAAACACTAACTTTTGAATCATTTAAATAAGCATGATGAAAAGTCATATTATATGCCGTTTTATAAATATCGGTAATTTCAGAATCAATTGCCATATATTGCGTTTCCTTAAAATCAGTTTTAGGTTCATGTGTTAAATATAACCCATCCTTAATCAATGGATGTGCTATATATCTAAAACTCTTTTTAAAGTTTCTTCCAAAAGTCAAAACAAAGTAAGCCCAATGAATGGTTCAAACAATAATACTAATAGCCAAGGTAATTTCGCTGGTGAATAATCACTTCTAATTAAAATACCTAAAAATATTAAAACCGCTATACCAGTAAGAATAAAATGCAAAACAATATTCAAAAACTGAGTTAATGAATATTTAGTAGAATAAATATCAAATATAAATTCAAAGAAATATCTAAATAATATTGCTAATCCAATTAAAATTAAAACCCAAATCAATCTTTTAATATTCACCTTCATCTAAATCACCTACACTTCACTATATCAAATATCTATATATTTTTTATGAAAAAGAAAGCCGGAATCCCGGCTTACTTTTAAATATTTCTAATATCTTGTTGAAGCTTTTGATTGATAGTAGCTAACCCTTTTGCTAATGCATCATCATGATTCTTCTTGATTTGCTTTTTAGCAGTCTCGAATGTTCTTTGTTCAGCATTTGTTTCTCTATCTATTTCAACAGTGTTAACTTTGTATTTATCAATCTTAACATTATGTTCACTTGATACTCTTTTTAAATGGTTTTCATATTTCAAATTAATTTTATTTGACTCTAATCTATAATCATTCACTCTTGTACTAGCAATTTCTGAAGAAGCTTTCTCGTAAGATTTTATTTGACTGTCATAATTTTTTATTTTGTTTTCAAATAGTTCTTCTTCATTTAGTAGTTTACTCTTTGTATCACTATTTTTTTCATTCTTTAGATTATCTAAACCAGCCAAAGCATGTTCTAATGCATTAGTAAATGAATGCTTTTCTTGTTCAAAAGTAGTTTTAGTATCTTTAATTATTATTTCTTCTTTTTGAATACGTTTTTTCTGATATTCAGTATTTTCCTGTGTCATTAGTCTATTTCTATCTGTAGCTTGAGCAAAGAAATTTTTTGAATCATTGGCAATTTGAGATAATCTTTCTTTAATATTTGCTAATTCTTCATTTCTTGCTTTTTCGATTAGTTGAATTGAAACATCAAATCTGCTTTGTCCATAATTCTCTAAAACCTTAACTTCATTTAACGCGGTTTGTTGTCTACTTGTTGCTTGTTTTATTCCCGTATTAAATAAAGCAGTTTTACTATTAATTGCTGCATTTCTCTTTTTTATTTCTAATTCAAGGTTTTCCTTTTTATCGGAAATTTCACGATCTAATGATTTAATTTCTTTTTTGTATGCTCTTGGATCAAGAGCATTTCTTTTATCAACTATTATTTTAATTTCTTTTTTTGACATTTCTTCAAATTTAGCAAGTTCTTCTAGGGCATTTTGAGCAAGTTTATTAATTTCTAAATCAAAAAAGCTTTTCTCAGATTCATACACTTGATTAATCTTATTCACAATCGCATCGTAATTACCACTTAAAATTGCTTTTTGTTTTTTAAGAAATTCTTCTTTTAGATTATATCTGTTATTCAATTCTATTTCCTCATACTCAAAAATAGAATCCGCTCTCTCTTTACATAAACCTGTATATTCTTTTTGATGACTTAAGTATTCATTATTAATACTTGCTTGTTTATTGAAATCAACATCATGATATTCAATAAGCTCATTTTCTTCATTAATTCTAATAGACTGAATCAATTCTTTTTCAGCTACTAATCTTTCATTTTCTATTTTTGTTAAGGCTACATCTAATACTAGTTTTGATGATACTTCTTCTGATGACTTTGTAATCTCAGCATTTTTTAATTGTTTGTCTATAAGAGATAAAGATTCTTGGTGTTTCACTTCATTGATTTGATTTACTTTATCATATGCAATCTTTAAGTTCGCTTGAATATCTACTTGTTTTTCGATATCCATTTCTTTTTGTTTAATTACTTCAACTTGTTTACGATCATTATCAGCAAAATACTCATTGTATTTGTTTAATTCATCTTCTAACTGTTGTTTTGTTTTTAAGGTAGTTACTTCTAAATCATTAGTTAAAGTAACTTTGCACTGTTCAATTTGATATAATCTATTTTCTTTAAAATTAACAAAATCATTTTCAAATGATGCAATCTTATTTAAATTCTTAGTAATAATTTCCTTTTTCATATTATTTAAAATATTATATCTGTCCCCATGTTCTTTTGCAAAAAGTCTTAATTCTCTTTCTGCGTTTTTCTCTAGAACACTGATTTCTTTTTTATGTTGTTTGACAGCTCTTTGATCATTATCCTTCATCGACTTATTCATAAATTTTTCATGTCTAGCAACTTTTGATTCAAGTGTTGATTTAATTGCCGCTTCTTTTTTTTGATATTTTTCTTTTTCAACAGCAAGTTTTTTCTCAATTTCAGCTAATTTTTCTTCAAATGGCGGTTTTAAATCAATAATATTTTTATCAGTTTTAAGTTGTTCTTTTTCAATATCAGCAGTATGTTTTTCGATTTTTTTAGCAGAAGTTACTTTGAGTTTTTCTAATTTAGCATCTCTTTTTTCGTTAAAACTAACAACTAAAGTCTCATATTTATCCTGAGTTTCTTTTAAGTTAGACTGTAGGTTATTAATATCCTTATCTGCATTTACATTAATTTGGTTTTTCTCGTTTTCACTATTTTCAATATCATTATTATGTTTTGTATCGATATCAAAAATTTGCTTCTCGTGTTCTTTTTTTAATAGTTCTGTATTATTATTTAATTTTGCATTCTCTTTGTTAAGCTTGTCCAAGCTTTCTTTCAGTTCTTTTTGGTGAACTAATTGGAAATCTTTAATTCGACTCTCAATATCTTTCAAATGAGAAACATCATTTGAGTTTATTTCTTTTAATTTAGTTACATATTTCTTCTTAATTTCACTATCTAACCCTATATGGATTTTCAACTCTTGTTTTAATGTTTTATTATAATTATTAGTATTTGTTGAAAAATCCTTAGTCATTTTGATGATACTTTCAGCAAGTTCATTTTCCTTTTTTTGGACTACTCCGTAGTTTTTATTTATCGTTTTTTCAAGCATTTCATTTTTTTGGACCATTTTAATATCCTCCTTTACCCTGTTATATACATTTTACCACTAATTTACTTGTTATTATATGCTTTTTGAAAAAAAGAAAAGGAAAATGGGGATTTTCCTTTTCTATCTAGATAGTAGGGATACCTTGCTTATACTTTTTTAGAAATATAAGAATGTTCACTTCATCTAGAGGTGGTGTGAAGTAGTACCCCTGAACATAATCTACTTCAAGTTCTTTAGCAAACTTAAGTAGTTTATTATTTTCTATTCCTTTTAGTAAGACCTTCAATTTCATCATTCTAGCAAACTTGATTAGCGTTGTATAAAACCCGTACTCCCGCTCTGTCAATTCAAGTTCAGGAAGATTTGATTTATTTATCTTAAGAATATCAAAATCAATATTCAATAAGGCTTTAGGTGAGAAATTTTTGGTATTGAAGGCATCGATAGAAACCATGAATTTAGCTTTCTTTAAATTAGAAATCGCACGAAGTGCTTTATCCGATGTAATATCATCTTCGGAAATGTCAAACTCAACATTTTTTGGATCTACTCTGTAATCCTCTGCCAAATGAACTAACTCATAAGGCTTATAAGACAATAGACTTTTAAGACTTAAGTTAATTGTAATTCGAAAGTCTTTTCCTATTATTTTATTTTTTTGCCATGAACTATAAGCTAGAAAAGTTTTTTCAATAACTCTTTTATCTATTTTCTCAAATAAATTCTTTTCTAAAGCTATGTCCTTAAATTTAGCAGTTTCAATTATTCGGTATTTGTTTTTTTGCCATCTTACCAAGCTTTCACAACCAACAATTTTATTTGAAGCAACATCGATTATCGGAAGAAAGAAAGGCGAGAACTCATCTAGTTTAACACCATTTGATATTTCTTGATTAAAACTATCTAAGTCCTGTTTAATGGTATGGATTTCTTCATTAGCAACAACAATTTCGGCTCCACTATCTTTTGCCTTTAGCATTGAAAAATGAGCTAACTTAATTATTTCATCAATGCTATTTATGTCATTTTTAATTCCAATAGAAGCACAACCAGCTACCAAAGATATTTCATAGTTTTCTTCTTCTTTATCAATTTTAAATGATATCCTAGATATAAAGTTAAGTATCTGTTTTGTATTCCGGTATTGTTCTTCATATCTTAATAATTGATTTATAATTGCTGTATTTTTAAATTGTAATATTACAACAATTTGATCTGTTCGGTATAAGAAAACATGATTTCTCCCCATCTTTTTAACTAACTGATTATATACTTGTTTTAATATTTGATCACTTAGATTTATGTCATAGAACTGACTATAAGTCATAAGATTAGAGATTTCTAAGAAAATAGCATAATGATCCTTTATTTTCTTTTTCCCGTATTTAGTAAAAATAATCCTTTTTGATATAACTAATTTGATTTCATCTTTGGTTCTTAAATAGAATAGAAGAGTAACAAAACTCATCATACTCAAAATAATATTAATAATTTCTTTTCTTTGAAATGTGTTAAATACGAGAGTTAATAGAAGAAACAGCAATATACCCAGTAATGCGTTTCTTTTTTTCATATTTGCCTAATCAACTGGTTTTACGTAATAGTTTCCACGGTTTTGAAGTAATACCTTTGTTCCTTCAACAATCGCTGTTAGAGGATTTTTCGCTATATGAACGTCTAATCCAATAGATTTTTCTAAAAACTCATCAACACCATCAATTAATGCACACCCTCCATTTATTAACATACCATTTTCAATAATATCTGCTGATAACTCAGCTGGTGTATTTTGTAAAACTTTTAAAATAGCTGTTGAGATAGTATTAAAAGGTTCTATTAAAATGTCTCTTATTTCTGTTTGTGTTACTTCAATTTTTCGAGGTAATCCTGTTACAACATCTCGCCCATTAGCATGTGTTGTTTTTTCATCAACGATTACTTCTCTTAAAGTCCCAATTTCTTCTTTAATTCTTTGAGCAGTTTTCAGACCAATTAAAAGCCCGTGAACATATTGAAGATGATTAATTATTTCTTGATCAAAATAATTACCAGCGATTCTTATCGAATCACTTACAACGATATCTCCTAAAGATAAAACACCGATATCTGTTGATCCTCCTCCAATATCAATAACCATTGAACCATTTGAACTATAAATATCTAATCCAGCACCGATACCTCCTGCCTTAACTTCTTCTTCTATAAAGACATCAGGTACTCCTAATGTGTGTGCTAAATCAATCATAGCATCTCTTTCAAGTTGCGTTACTTCACTAGGGCAACATATTAATACAGTAGATGCTTTTAAATTTATATCAATATTTTCTGCTTTTCTTATTGCTATTTCAATTAATTTCTTTGCAGCATCCATATCAGAAATAACTCCACGATTTAAAGGACTAATTATTCTAATTCCGTGATGTCCTCTTCCGATCATTCTAGCTGAATTGAAACCAATTGCGATAACTTCATTTGTTTCATAATCTGTTGAAATCACTGAAGGTTCATTAAAAATAATTCCTTCACCATCAACATAAACTAATAGGTTCGCTGTACCTAAATCAATTCCAATTTTAATATATTTATGTTTTGATTTCGTAAGTCTATTATTATCCATAATCATTTTTTTCACCTCTTTATAATTGCAGTGGATTAATTAAATAATCCCCGCGATTTTTAAGTAAGTATTTTGATCCTTCTGCCACACAAGTTAAAGGATTACTTACTACTTTTACTGGAACTTTAATACGTTTACTTATGAAATCTTCTACACCTCTTACTAATGCTCCACCACCAGTTAACAATATTCCATTTTGGAATATATCAGCTGATAGTTCCGGTGGTGTATCTTTTAATACAGCGGCAATTAATTTTACTACTTCTTCATAAGCTGGATTTATGACTTTCTTTACATCATCACTAGAAATGTGAACCCATTTTGGTACACCTCTAACAATATCTCTACCCGCATATCTGTTTTCAACAAATGGTGCATCTTCTCTTAAATCTGCTAATTCAATTTTACTTCTTTCGCTAGTTAATTCTCCAATTTCAACTCGATCATTTTTCTTAACTAGTTTTGCAACTTCAGAATCAATAAAACTTCCTGCCATTCTGATAGTTCGTGATAATACAATGTCTCCAAATGATAAAACACCAACATCGGTAGTTCCACCACCTATATCGACAATCATCACGCCTTTTGATTTAAAAATATCAACATTAGCACCAAGGGCAGCTGCCTTAATTTCTTCCTCAATAAAAACATCACTAATACCCATATTAAGTGCTAATTCAATCATAATATCTCTTTCAATATTTGTTACTTCAGATGGGCAACAAATAACACATGAAGTATTTGATAATTGTTTCTCTGTTAAATTCTCAACTTTTTTTAGAACAAATGATAGTAAAGATTTCGCAGCTCTCATATCACTAATTACTCCGTCTTTTAGTGGTTTTATTACAGATATTTTACTGTGGACTTTTCCTAGCATCTTGTGTGCGTCAGCACCAGCTGCAACGATTTTTCCACTTTCACGATCAAAGGATATTACTGAAGGTTCATTAAAGATGATTCCTTTTTTCTCAAGGTATACTAATAAATTAGCAGTACCTAAATCAACACCGATTCCGATTTTTTTTGCCATCATAATCCTCCTAAAATTCCCCAAAGTAGTGTTTTTTATCAATTTTTAAAAGTTTCTTAGTACCGTTTATAACGGCTGTCATAGGAACCTTAGAAATTTGAACTTCTACCCCAGTAACATCTTCAAAATATTTTTTTACACCTTTGATGTGTGCTCCGCCACCTGTAATATGTATTCCATTATCCACTAAATCACCTGCAAGTTCAGGTGGTGTTGATTCTAAAGTTGAGATAAGTGTTGCCTTAATTGCTTCAAAACAAGTTAATAAAATCCCTCTTATTTCTTTTGCGTTAATACTAACTTGTTGTGGTAAACCAGATACTAAATCTCTACCCATTGCACTATATGTAAGTACTTTTCCTTCTTCATCTTGAGGTAAGTCTCCAGTAAGCGATGCCAATGCTACTTTGATTTTTTCAGCAGTTTGTGGACCAACTTCGAGTTTATGTTTTTCTTTTACATAGGTAGTGATTTGTTTATCAAAATAATCACCTGCTATTTTGATTGATTTTGAATTTACCACTTCTCCAAGTGATAACACACCAAAGTCTGTTGTCCCTCCACCAATATCAACAACTAAATGTCCAGATGGTGTATAAATGTCAATTCCACCACCAAGTGCAGCAGCTTTTATTTCTTCATCAATGTATGTGTTTTCAATTCCTAGTTCATGTCCAAGTTTCATAATAGCTGCTTTTTCAGTTTCCGTTATTTCTGATGGAATACATATTAACAATTTGTTAATACTGTCTATACTTGACATAAATACTTTTTCGAAAGTGAATAATAAAATCTCTCGAATCATATCAATGTCAGATATAACTCCACCATTTAACGGCTTAATTACTTCGACTTTGTCATGTACTTTACCAACTAATCCTGCGGCTTCAAATCCTACAGATACAACCTTTTTTCTAGCTTTATCAACAGCAATAATCGATGGTTCATTAAATACTGTACCTCGACCTTCCACATAGATTAGAAGATTTGATGTCCCAAGATCAACTCCAACATTCATCTTGCCTTTTGCTCTTTCACCCATTTATTTCCTCCTAAATATATTTTTTGTGTATAAAATAAACAAAAAACGCCCCAAAATAATTCAGGGCGTTTATTTACACAATATATAAGATAGCAAAAATAATTTTTTGAGTGCAATTGCAAAAAATTAGATAATCTTATTAATAAATATTGCGGTCCAGCCGGCATTGGTATTCCATTAGCCCTGTGACTTTGCGTATACATGTTTCCACGTAGTTGCCCTTGAAATATTTATTTTATACAACTTCAATTTACATTTTACACTACAACAAATCAATATTAAAAGTCCATATATGAGCCAACATATTTTTACTCATATTCTATATTCACCTTAAAGACTATAGTTGCGCCAAAAAAATTAATCTAATTCAGTTCGAATTTTTTCTAAACTAGTTTCAATCCAATCAATAATAAATTTATAGGTATCAGTTTTATCTTTTTCATTTAGAACTTCATGTCTTCCATTATCTACTATTTTTAAAGTTAATTCTAAAAGACCATGTCCACTATATAATTCTCTAGTGGCTTTTACACCTTCACCATATTCACCTACAGGATCATTTTTCCCAGAGATGAATAGAAGTGGAATTTCTTTTGTTTCAAAAATTGTATCAGATTTATTAACATCTACTATACCTTTGAAAAATTGTTTGTAAAATCTTGGTGAATAAGTATAGCCACAAAGAGGATCTTCAACATATTTGTCTACCACTTTTGTATCAGTAGTAAGCCAATCAAAATCAGTTCTTCTTGGTTCAAAGTCTTTAATTAAAGGATCATTTAATAACTTACTTATGAATGGACTTCTGTTATTTTTAGGATTAAACAAACCAAGTACGGATGTTAATACCAAAGGAATAAATGCCTTTTTCCAAGTTATTGGTGGTAATGTTCCCATTATAATTGCCATTGTAGATGAGTTAGGGTATTTAGATATAAACTTTCGAGCAATTATACTTCCCATAGAATGTCCTAAAGTTGTAATTGGTATATCAGGAAAATCTTTTTTAATTTGACGATTTACAAAATTACAATCATCAATTATATCATTCCATTTGTCTTCTTTTGTAAATATTCCTACTTGTGATTCATCATTCACACTTTCACCATGTTTACGATGATCATGAACATAAACTGCATAAGAATTTTTCGCTAAATACTTAGCGAAATTTAAGTAGCGTTCTTTGTGTTCCCCCATACCATGTAAAATATGTATTACTCCTTTAACTTCCTCTTCTGGAAAAATTTTAAAACAACTTAATTCAATTTCCTTTTTCCCTCTTAATTTAAATCTCATAACTTCCATATTTTCCCTCTTTTCCGATTATAAACAAGCTTTAATTGAATCTATAACTCCTTCTAAAATAACATCTAGAGGTAGTGAATTTACTTCCTCTTTTACTTGTTGTTTCATGTATGGCACATGAATAAAACCAGCTTTGATGTCTAAATTATTTATATAAATATAATGTAACGCATGATACATTAAATTATTACAAACATATGTTCCTGCTGAATTTGAAATCTCGACAGGTATCTTTTTCTTCTCAATATTTTTCATTATTTGTTTAATTGGTAATGTTGAAAAATAAGCGTTTTTTCCAGCTTTGATAATTTGTTTATCCTGTAAGATAACTCCTTTATTATCTGGAGAACTAGAGTCATTAATATTTATAGCAACTCGCTCAATACTAATAGCCTTTCTCCCACCAGCCAAGCCTAAATTAATAATTACATCAGGTTTCTTTTCTTCAATTATTTTAAGTAATATATTAAAACATTCATCGTAAATAACTGGCAGTTCTACCTTTATTAATTCATTACCATAAATACTTTTTGGTAATAGTTTAATAATCTCTTGAGTGGGATTTTCTTCACTATCCAAAAAGGGTTCAAATCCAGTAATTATTATTTTCATGGCACCACCTCTTCCTTATTATAGCATTATATTTTTGAGATACAAAGTTTTTACTATGGTTAGCATTTCTTTTTGTTTAGACATAGCACCATTATTAACAATATACGACAAAAAAAAGGAATCCAAATTTGGATTCCTTAATTAATAAATTTTGTCTGTAATTATTCTTTTTCGATTGAAGCTCTTGAGAAGTCTACAGAACCAAGAACTGAACGTCCCCATCCAACAACGTAATCTTTAACTAACATAGTGTCAGTATAATGATATACAGGGATAATTGGCATATCAGTCATGAACATTTCTTGTGCATCATATAATTTAGCAAAGTGAACGCTCATATCAGTAGTTTGTTGTGCTTCTTGAAGTAAAGTATCAAATGCATCATTGTAGTAGTTAGGATCATTGTAAGGATTAGATCCATCAAATATACTTAATAATCCAGAAGGATCCATAAAGTCAGTAAGCCATCCACCACGTGCAATTGAGAAATCTCCAGCACTTCTTGTACCTTGGAATACAGCCCATTCTTGATTTGCAAGAGGAATTGTGAATCCAAGAGTAGTCTTCCACATTTCTTGTACCATTTCAGCGATTAATTTGTGACCTTCAGAAGTATTATACAATAATTCTTCTTTTTCAATTTCAGCTATTAATCCAGCAGTGTCAGCAAATCCTAATTCAGTTGCTGCAGTAGCAAATAATGTTTTAGCTTCATCGAAGTTACCATCATCTGTTACTAATCCGTAAGTACCAGCTTCTGCGAAGAAGTCTTTATCATTGTTATCTAAGAATCCCGGAGGAACGAATCCACCAGCAGGAACTTGTCCAGCACCTAAAACTTCAGTAATTGCTTCTCTATCAATTGCATAAGATAAAGCATTTCTTAAGTTTACGTTAGACCAGATTCCATCATCAGTAGTAGAACCCATAGTGTATCCATCAGCGTTGTCTCCATCGCCATTTTCATCCATATTGAAACTGTAATAGTAAGTTCCAAGTAATGGGAATACATAGAATTCATCTGATTCAGCAATTAAGATTGGAACTTCAGCTGTTGGTACACTAGGGATAAAGTCTAAATCTCCAGCGTTGTAAGCAGCATAAGCAGTTGAAGCATCATCAATAAATTTTGCATCGATAACGTCAATACCAACTAATTCTTTTTGCCAATATTCTTCATTCTTAACTAATTTTAAACCTTCACCAATTGTGTATTCAGTTAATACAAATGGTCCATTTGATACATAGATATCAGGATCTTTTGCCCAGATACCATCTGCACCAGCTTCTACAGCTTCTTGTTTAACTGGTAAGAAGTGATAGAAAGCAGTTAATGATACGAAGTATGAAGTAGGATTAATTAATTTAACTTCAAAAGTGTAATCGTCAACAGCTTTAATTCCAACTGCCTCAGCAGTTGCTCCTGTTTCACCATAAGCATAATCCATTGCTCCAACTACGTTTGTATATTCCCAAATCCAGCTATATTCTGAAGTTGTTAATGGGTCCATACCGTGTAACCATGAATAAACAAAATCATCTGCAGTTAATGGAGTTCCATCGCTCCAGTTAGATTCTCTTAAATGGAATGTAACAGTTAATCCGTCAGCAGATGTTTCCCATGTTTCTGCGATACCAGGATAAACGATACCATTAATTTCTCTAACTAAACCTTCAAATGTTTGGTTAATAACATCTCCACCATCACTAGCTCCATTTAACGTTGGATCTAGAGTTGCTGGATCTGCACCTAAGTTCCAGTTGAAAACTACGTCTTCTTCATCTGGTTTACAAGCAGCTAAACCAAAAACTAGAACTAATGAAACTAAAACTAATAATAATTTTTTCATTTCAAACCCTCTCTCTTTTCTATATTTTATGGTGATATTTTACCACTTTTAAGCGGTATTTGCAAGTATAAACGAGCGTTGCAACATATGAAAACGTCAACATAGGCTATCTATAGCCATTTATTAAAGATTATAAAATATCCTTGTTTATTTCTTCAATATAGTGACACGCTACATAATGATCCTTGCGCACCTCAACCAACTCAGGTGTTATAGTAAAGCATTCGTTCTTTGCAAATCTACATCTTGATGCAAATCTACAACCTTCTTTTGGATTAATCGGGCTTGGTACATCTCCCTCTAATATAATCCTGTTTCCCTTGTTTGGATTATTAGGATCAGGTACCGGAATACTTGATAGCAAAGCTTGTGTATATGGATGTAGTGGCGTAGCATAAAGGTCATCACTTGTAGCTATTTCCATCATTTTCCCAATATACATTACTCCAATACGATCACTAATATATTTAACCATTGATAAATCATGTGCAATGAATAAATATGTTAATCCTCTTTCTTTTTGAAAATCATCAAGCATATTAACTACTTGTGCTTGAATTGAAACGTCTAATGCACTAATTGGTTCATCACAGATAACTAACTCTGGATCTACTGCTAAAGCTCTAGCAATACCAATACGTTGTCGTTGTCCACCTGAAAATTCATGTGGATAACGGCTTGCATGTTCTCTTTTAAGTCCTACAGATTCTAGTAACTCATAAATTTTTTCTTGTCTTGCAAGTTCAGGATTTTTATGACCAGCAAATATTTTATGTGTGTCAATTCCTTCACCTATAATATCAGTTACAGTCATACGACTATTTAAAGAAGCATATGGGTCTTGGAAAATCATTTGAATTTTACGGCGATATGGTAACATATTTTTTTCTTTAACAGATGCTAAATCAACTCCATCAAATATAATTTGTCCACCAGTTGGTTCATATAATTTTACAATCGTACGACCAGTAGTTGATTTTCCACAACCACTTTCTCCAACAAGTCCAAATGTTTCTCCTTTATAAATATGTAAATTAATTCCATCAACAGCAGTTAAAACTCTTTTTTCTCTTTTAAAGAATCCTCTACTTTTATCAAAATACTTTTTAAGATTTTTTACCTCTAATAAAGGTACTCGTCCATCCATTTAATTCGCCCCCTTTATTCTAGTAAATCCTTCTACTTCTGGAGCTTCCTCATGTTGTAACCAGCAAGCAGATGTATGAGAACTAGAGATTCTAAATAAAGGTGCTTGTTTTTCTAAACAAATTTTCATTGTATGAGGACATCTCGGACTAAACGGGCATCCTTTAGGAGGATTCATTAAGTCTGGAGGACTTCCTTCAATTGGAACAAGTCTTTCTTTACTTTTTTTAGTAGATTTCGGAATTGATTTGTATAAACCTTTAGTATAAGGATGTTGATGACGATAAAAAACATCTTCAACAGTTCCTTTTTCCATAATCAATCCACCATACATAACAATAACATGTGTACTTAATTCAGCAATAACCCCAAGGTCATGAGTAATTAAGATTATTGACATTTTTGTTTTATCTTGGATAGATTTTAACAACTCAAGTATTTGTGCTTGAATTGTTACATCTAATGCTGTAGTTGGTTCATCTGCAATTAATAATGTTGGATTACATGAAATCGCAGTTGCGATTAAAGCACGTTGTCTCATCCCACCTGAAAATTGATGTGGAAAATCATATATTTGTAATTCAGGATCAGGAATTCCAACTAATGTTAATAATTCTTTTGCTCTTTTAAGAGCCTCACTTTTTGTTAAATCTGTGTGTCTTCTAATTACTTCTATCATTTGATTCTTTATTGAATATACAGGGTTTAAACTTGTCATTGGATCTTGGAATATCATCGCAATTTTATCACCACGATATTGAGACATTTCTCGATTATCTAATTTAGTCAAATCGACACCATTAAACCATATTTCACCTTCTTTAATACGGCCTGGTTCTTCAATTAAATTCATAACACTTAACGAAGTAACACTTTTCCCAGAACCTGATTCACCAACAATACCTAATACGTCGCCTTCTTCTAGATCAAAAGTTACTCCTCTAACAGCCTGCACTTCTCCTAAATGAGTATAGAATGAAGTTTTAACGTTTTTAACATCTAATATTTTCATTTTCTTCACCTAACCTTTTCTCAGTCTTGGATCGAGAGCATCTCTTAATCCATCACCCAAGAAATTAAATGCAAGCATTGTAATTGCGATAGCCGCAGATGGGAAGAATAACTGATATGGATATGTTGTTAATCCACTTAATGCATCATTTGCTAAAGTTCCCCAAGATGCTTTAGGAGCTGAAATACCTAGCCCTATAAAGCTTAAGAATGCTTCAGTAAATACTGCAGAAGGAATCATCATCGTCATTGATACAATAATTGGTCCCATTGCATTTGGAACTAAATGTCTAGTTATAATCTTAAATTTAGAAACACCAATAGTTCTAGCCGCAAGTACAAATTCTTGTTCTTTCAGTCCAAGTATTTGGCCACGAACTAAACGAGCCATACCTACCCAGTAAATACTACCTAAAGCAATAATGATTGTACCTAGACCTGCTCCACCTTTGAAGATTACAAAATAATGCCCAAAGATAGTAATATCTATTACAACCTCTCTAAGTAATACCATTAATAAGATAACATATAACACTAACGGTATTGAATTAATAATATCAACAATTCTCATCATATAATTATCTACACTTCCACCACTATATCCTGAAATACTACCATATAAAATCCCAATAAAGAAATTTACAATCGTAGCTACAAAAGCAACAGTAAGTGAAATTCTTGCTCCGTACATTACACGCGTTAACATGTCACGACCAAGCATATCAGTACCCCAAAGATAAGTAGAATTTGATACCTTATCATATATATATTTACTTTCTACATCTTTATAAGTTACAGTCATCATTACATCTTTATAACCATCAGGTCTTTCAATTTCGTCCATCAACTTATACGAAAAATTAACTGTAATTATGTCTCCTCCTAATACCATTTCAGAAATATAATCTTGTAATTCGAATTGATCAATTATAGCTTGTGCACCATCTTCATAATCAATTGAAGTATAAACAGGAGTTGTTTTATCTAAATCATCAACAAAAATAATACTAGTTAATGTAAAATCTTCACTTTTAATATTGAAAGTTTCTCCTTCAATTAAAACATTATTAAAAGGACTATCTGGATGAATATATGTTAACTCAACTTCATCCTCTCCAGCTGCATTTTCATAATCTCTAAATGCAATACCCCATTTCTCTGAATAAATAGAGCCTAATCCTATTACAAATTCTAGAGGATAATTTCCACTCTCATTATTTTCTAAAGTTATAGTATATTCTTTTGCATAATAATACAACTTATTAATAACGTCTTTATGAACGTAGTCTATACGTCCTAGTAATTCACCTTTTTCCGTTGTTTCTAAAACACGGTACTCTTTTGTGACATACACAAACATATCATCTTCAAGCTCATATATTTCAAAACTTGGAGGTAAATTTGAATAATCTAATACTTGGTCTGAATAACTATAAGGAGTAATAAATGGTCCAAAAACACCAAATAAAATAATAATAATAACTCCTACTAACCCAAACATTGATAATTTATTCTTTTTTAGTCTTCGCCAAACATCTTGCCAGTAAGTTAGGCTTCGGCGAGTTTGTTCACTATCTAACTTTTCTTCACGAGTAATAAATTCAAAATCATTATTTGCCATTTCCTAACCTCCTAACCATCTAATTTAATTCTAGGATCAATAAATGAATATGCGATATCAACAAAGAATACCATAATGATATAGAAAGTCGCATAGAAAACTGTCATACCAATAATTACGGTATAATCTCTATTTGTAACACTTTCTACAAAGTACCCCCCCATTCCAGGTAATGCAAATATCCTTTCAATAACAAATGATCCTGTTAATATTGCTGCTACCATTGGCCCAATATATGTAATAACTGGTATTAAAGCATTTTTAAGCGCATGCTTAAAAATTACTTTAAATTCACTAAGTCCATTAGCTCTAGCAGTTCTTACATAATCTTGACGTAAAACTTCAAGCATACTAGATCTCGTTAAACGAGAAACGAAACTCAGTGAATATCCAGAAAGTGCAAGAGTAGGTCCAATATAGGCGAGTGGTTCATTTAATCCGTTTGTGGGAATCCACCCTAATCGTCCTGCGAAGAAATAAATAATAAGTGTTGCAATAACAAAACTAGGCACAGTTACACCTAAAGTTGCCATGAATGTAACAAAATAATCAACAGTACTATTTTGTTTTAATGCTGAAATAATTCCAACCGGGACGCCGACGGATATAATCAATATGGTCGCGAGTGCTCCAATTTTAGCACTTGTTGGAAAACCTCCCTTTATCAGATCAACTACAGAATATCCAAGAATTCTATAAGATGGCCCTAGATCAAGAGTAACCAAACCTTTCATATATTCAACGTATTGAATAAATAAAGGTTCATCTAAATTATACTTCTCTTCTAAAGATCTCAAGATTTCATCAGGTACTTTACGTTCCCTCGTAAAGGGACCACCTGGAATAGCTCTCATTAAAAAGAAAGTAATGGTAGCTATAATGAATATTGTAACGATAGCTGACAAGAAACGTTTAACGTAATAGTTTCCCATAAAATCGCCTCTTTCATATAAGTATAAATATATTATACAATACTTTAAAATAAAAGCAATACAGATTAGATGCAAAGTGGTCAATGTGAGAACATAACAAACAAATTAATTTCACAAATTTTCCTGAAAAAATTCAAAAAAAAGCAAAAAAAAAATATTATAAATTGGCTATGATTAATAATTATCGTGGTAATTCGATAAAAAGAAAAGTAGTAAAAAGTGATTTTTAAAAAATAAATATATACTACGAATAAAAAACAAAAAAATATTTTATGAAAGCGTTTGTTCGCTTTATTACTGTAAAGCGCTACATTCTATAAACATTATTTTTTCAACTTCTAGAGTGGCTTAGTTTAGCAAATAGTTCTGAATTATATACATGATAAAACGTAGAACCAAATTAATTTAGAAAAATATCATAAATTTGATTTTACATTCATTCATGAAGAATTCTAACAATTGATTTTCATCCAACATCACTACTTCTTATACGGGTTTTTATTACAATATTTCTAAAAATTTCTATGAATATTTCACGACATTTATTGTAGAACTGTCATTTAGTGGTATATTGACCACCAATTTTCTATCTTTTTAGATTTCAATATTTTCAATTTATTTGCTATTAAATTAAAAAAATATTTGAGAAATTAGTTTCCCAAATATTCTTATTTATTCTTAAATAGCCCTAAAATCAATCCTAAGAAAATACCTAATAATGCTGCAAATATAATTCTATACTCGTTGGGTAATAAAAACGTTATTGTATGGGCAGGTATCCAAAACATAGGTATAGTTTTTAGCACAATAAAACTAAAAAACTTATTCCATTTCACTTCATCTACTGCTTCTCTAAATGAAACATTCTTATTGTCTACTCGCAGATTTAAATACGTATCTGTTATTCGATGAAACGCCATCATTGTAGGCGCAAAGGTTAGATTCATTAGTATTGAAGTAAACAAAGCAAATGCAAAGATACTTTCTTCAAAAGGTAAAATATTTTCACTTTGTAGATGTTCAACACCACTTGAAAAAATACCAAATATTAATACAATAGTAATCCCAATTATTCCCCATATAGTTGCCTTAGCAAATAAATAGTCTGGTTTCTTCCATTTACCTAATTTAATTCTAAATCCAATAAAATCACCAAAAGTAGCTAATATAAAAAACTTAGTAAAGCCAGCAATAAGTGGATAACTAGCTGCAAAATTTAAAAAGAAACTTCTAGTAACTATGAAGATTAATAATGCTACCACTAAAAATACAATGATCGAAAATATATAATCTTTCTTCATCTATTAACAAATTCCACTTTGTTTACAAAGATCCCAAATATATTTCTTATGGCTTACAAAAATAACGATTGCTTCTTTTAATAATTTATATTCGTTTTTATGTAAATAGTATCCATCACGATGGATGAAATCTACAAATCCTTCTTTTAATTCTTCATAAGATACTTCTTGAATATGCATTAAGGCAGTTTTACCATCAGCCTTGAAATGGTAATCCCAACAATATGTTTTTTCATTATCAGAATACTTTAATTCCAAATAGTCTTCTTCATTATCAAAACCTTGGATTATTGTATAGGTAATTTTTCCCCTATCTTTATAACGTAATTCTCCAGCAACTCTTCTGCTTTTCATCTTAATCGTCTCCTTACTGTATATATAATTATACTACAAATCCACCAATTTTAAACGTTTTTCTAATAATAAGATATATTACTTATTAGTTATTCCTAAGTTTTTTTAAGAAGATTTCTAAATCTTCCCCTTCAATCGTAATCTCTCCAATATCAGCATGAATAGAATCTCCAGGAGTGCCATGAAAATCTCCTCCTGCAGTTATTATTAAATTTCTCTTTTTGGCAAGATTTCTAAAAAACTCTTCATCATTTTCCTTATTTCTAAAATAGATACCTTCAAATCCATCAAAATCATGACTTAATACATAATCTTTAATATCATCTCTTAATAATGTCGGATGTGCTAAAATAACTAGACAGTTATTTCTTCTAAGTAAATCAATTCCTTCTTGAATGCTTATCTCACAACTTGGTACATAAGCTTTACTATAATCACCAATTATATCTCCAAACACTTCATTGAAATCATATTCAGGATAATTATTAACAATAGCTCTAGCTATATGTGGACGTGTGACTATTCCACTAGAATATGAATATACTTCTTCATATGTGATTTCAATATTGTTAAATTTCTTTAAATTTTCAATAAACTTTACCGCTCTTTTTTCTCTTCCTTCTTTGATAAATTTATAATAGTTTAGCATTTCTTCACTCTTATAAGATTCATCACGAAAGTAACCAAGAACATGAACAGGCCTATTTTTGTAGATTGTAGATAATTCAATCCCAGGAAGATATGTAATACCTACCTCTTTGGCTAATTGATAATTTTCAGACACGTTCTTACAAACATCATGATCTGTAATAGATATTATGTCTACACCATTTCTTTTAGCTCTTTTTATTATTGTCTCTGCATCAAATACTCCATCAGACAATGTCGTATGCATATGTAAATCTGCTTTCATAGTAACACTCCTCTGCTATTTAAAAATTATATCTTGAAAAGATAATTTAGTAAAGTATTGTACAAAAAAAGTGTGATATAATTTAATTAGAGTTGTAAAGGAGGAATTAGATGTTTAATATTATTGAAAAAAACATTTTAGAGATTAAAGAAGCGCTCGAAAAGAATGAAATAACTTCTTATGAGTTAGTATTAATTTATTTAGATAGAATTACTAAAATTGATCAAGGAAAAGTAAAATATAACTCTGTTTTAGAAATAAATCCTGATGCATTAAATATCGCAAAAGTTTTAGATAAAGAAAGAATAGATGGCAAGATTAGAGGTATTATGCACGGTATTCCTATACTACTTAAAGACAATATTAATACTTTCGATAAGATGCACACTACCGCAGGAAGTATCGCTTTAAAAGACAATTTCGCTCCTTATGATGCTTTTATTGTAAAAAAGTTAAGAGCAAGTGGTGCAATTATCCTTGGGAAAACTAATTTAACTGAATTCGCTAATTTTATGTCGTTTAATATGCGAAATGGTTATAGTTCTTTAGGAAAAGAAGTGCTATGTCCTTATAATGTATTACACGATCCTTCTGGTTCTAGTGCTGGGAGTGCTGTTGGTGTATCTCTAAATCTATCTCCAGTGGCTATTGGAACCGAAACAGGAGGAAGCATAATGTCACCTGCAATGCAAAATGGAATAGTTGGAATGAAACCTACTATTGGACTAATAAGCAGGACTGGAATAGTTCCAATTTCATCAACTTTAGATACAGCGGGACCAATGGGTAAAACTGTTACAGATGTAGCCATACTACTAAGTGCTTTAAGAGGAAATGATACTTATGATCCAATCACAAATATTAAAGAGGATAAATATATAGACTACACACAATTTCTTAATAAGAATGCCCTTAAGAATGCAAGAATTGCAATTGATAGAAATAACTATGATAAACTATCCGGATTAAGAAAAGCATCATTTGATAATCTAGTAGAAATTATGAAGGAATCAGGTGCAACAATATTTGAGGGATTGAATATAAAACAAACAAAATACATATTCTACTTAATGAAATATGAATTTAAAAGAAACTTGAATAAATATTTAAGTTCTCTTGGGACAAATACATCAATGAAAACTTTAAAAGACATTATTGATTATAATCGATTAAATGATCGTGAAACACTAAAATACGGACAAAAACTACTTGAACTTTGCCAGTATAATACTTCAGGTAAAATGAATGAACCAGAATACTTAAAAAGCTTAGAAGAAAGAGAGACAACAATTAAATCAATAGATGATATTTTTGAAAAAAATAAAATCGATTTAATATTCTTTGCTGGTTATACAAGTCTTGGTCCACATTGTGGTTATCCAACTATGACAATCCCAATTGGAATTGATGAAGATAAAATTCCAATTGGTGCCTATTTAATGGCTCCTAAATTAAAAGAAGAAAATTTAATCAAGATTGGATACTCTTTAGAACAAATTATAAATAAAAGAGTTAATCCTTTGCAAAAAGAAAAAGTTACTAATTAGTAACTTTTTCTTTTTTATGAGTATTTAATTCATTTAAAACATCCACTAATTTGTCAAGTATATTTTGATATGTTTGATCTCCAATCAATCTAAAATATAAAGATCTTAACAAATTTCTTATGTTTATATCAACATTGTAATCTTCAGGAAATTTCGCTAATTTTTCGAAACTTCTAAAACCATTTATCCAATCTAAGATATATTCTTCCTTTAGTACATTTCTTTTTAAGCCTTCGTGAATTGCAGAAACCATTCTTTCATCTTCATCACTCATAAAGACATATGTGTTTATCATAAATCGGTCTCTAATAACATCAAACATCTCAACAAACTCTTTTTCTCCTAACTCTTCACACTTGAATAATTGTTTAAATACATCAGCGCTATGTGCAACACTATGTGCCCAACCAATATCTTCAATATAACCTCTAAAGTCTGTCTCATTTCTAAAGTAATCTAAAAATTCATTATATACCTCTTTGAATAATTCATCAGATAATATTTTGTCATTTCGCTGTCTGTATAAAATAATCACTATTGCCAAAAGACTAAAAGATCTTGTTAAAACACTTAATTCATAATAATTAGGCATATCGTATTTCATACCTTTATCTCCAATTAAAATTTTGGTAAATCGAACTATTTCTTCTTTTGTTAAATGATCATAATAAAAAAGTGTTGAAAGCGTCGGGCAAATTAATCTGTCTCTAACAAATGAATCATGATTACCAATATTTTTAATTAATGTTTCTGCCAGTTTAGATTTATCAATTTCATCTTCAATCTCAAATTTACTTTCTCTTATTCTTTTCAATAACTCTATAAATTCTTCATTCATTACCAATCACCTCTCTATAAAAATACTGTAATTGCATATTGGACTATACCAATTAAGGAACCTAAAACTAAACCGATAATTTCAATATGCTTTAATTCTCTATTCATTAATCCAAAGATAATTTTTTCAAACTCTATAAAATCTAAATCATTTATTCTCTCAACAACAATCTCTCTAATGTTTAAATTTTCAAGTCCTGTTTCTTTAAATTTATCAATCAATTCATCAAAAAGACTATCTCCTTCTTTTTCAAAAAAGTCTTTCATCATTTGATCAACATTACTTCCTAAAAACATTCTTACCATTGAAGGTATTTTATTAGTAACTTTTACTAATAATGCATCTGAAACTTGCTTCTTAATATTCTCTAGATTTTCTTCGTTCATTATTTTATTCAAAATTACTTCTTTAGATAATAATTCTTTTTCAATAGTGTCAGCAAGTGATATAGCCATTATATCTTTTCTTTTTGGAAAGACACCTTGAAAAGTAAAAAATAATATTCTAATAGGATTAACTGGTCTAAATAGCATCTTTATTGCTACTTTATTTGTAAGCCATCCAATCAATCCTCCAATTAATACCATTATAAAAAATCTAATAATCTCCATGTTAATCACTCCTTAGTTTGTACAATAATTATACCATATATTAGAAAATAAAAGAAATGACATTATTCGTCACTTCTTCTTCTTTTATAATTCTTATTTATAGCTTTATCTAAGTACATTTGGTTATCAGCCTCAACAATTATTTCATCAAGTGTTTTATGGTCTCCCTCTCTAAAAAAACTTGATCCATAACTAAATTTTAAAGTATTCAATAATTCATTTTGATTTGATTCATTTTTTAATTCCTTATATATAGTTTTTTTATAATCACTTATTTTTTCTTCATCTTTTGATTCGACAACAATCAAAAACTCATCTCCACCAAATCTAGATACAAGCGATTTATAATCAAAAACATTCTTAAGTACAATTCCAAAACTTTTCAATACTTTATCCCCTTCAGTATGTCCATGTAAATCGTTTAAAGCTTTAAAATCATCTAAATCAATCATAATCACAGCAAATTCGACATGCTTATCTATCAGTATCTTAATATGTTCATCTGATTTTATTCTCGTATAAAGATTCGTTATATAATCTTTTGAAGTAACAATTGTCTCCATAAAAATATAAGTAGCTACAATCCCTAAAGTCATCATAGAGAATAACGAAGATACTCCATAAAAAAGCATTTGAATTGCTCCTCCTATTGCTGGGAAAAGCATAAAGAAAAGCACACCAGAAAGAACGTTTTTTTCAAGTGAGTTTCGTTTTTTTACTACGAGGAAAAAAACGTAACATAATAACAAATATAATGTTGCTACATTAACAAATATTAAAGGCTCTCTTTGGTAAGTGTTTTGTTCACTAATACTAAATAACACTGGATAAAATAGGTTTATTACTAACAATACTACTCCAATAATGAATGGATACAAATAGTAAAGTCTTTTTGCTATTCTATCTTTAGATCCGTAAATTTTAAAATCAATATAAGTTGCCCAAAAACTACCAACTAACGGTGTGATTAAAAAAACAATAAAGTTAAGTATATAATTACAATACCAAGCAAATCTTCCATCAAACTCATTAGCAAAAAATGTAAGGCCCTCAAAAACTAATAAAAAAATGTTTGTTATAATAATCAGTTTAAATATTTTACTTGAATAACTATATATATCTTTTTTCATATAAATGGTTATGAGGATAACCATTAAAAAAAATGCTGAATAAAAATTAATATCATATTTAACAAATAGATCAATTGACATAATATCAATTCCTCCTTATACTGGTAATTTTTTATTTCGATAATAAAGCAATAAATCCGTAAACACCATTAATAAGTTTGCTATATATAATACTATAACAAAATCAAGACTAAATATGGCTTTATGGATAATTCCAAAAATGTACCCCATCATTATAACATAAATAAACAATAAACTTTTACCTTCAATACTTTTACTTTTAATACTTTTATGTATTGCAGTTGGCCAAGCAAATCCAAAACAAACCAACATTCCTATTTCAAAAATACTCATTATTCTCTCCTTGGATTACTAATTATTTAAATCTTCTCTTACTAAATCAACTTTAAACAATTTGCCTAAAAAAGCATCAATTTGTTCGCCATTTAAAAAGTAATTATATATTAATTGGCTAGTTGATTTTTCAAGACCAATAATAACTGTATTTTTATGTACAGCTGAATCATATTCTAGTGCTTCCATTTCATCCTCTTCAAATTTGTCTTTAACTAACAAAATAACTTTAACAACTGAAGAATTAACAATATAGCCTGACAACTCATTACTAAGTTCTCTTGTAGTAGGACTAATTTCATCTGTTGTATTATCTAAGAAATAAACCGCAAGGCCTAAGGCATGGATACTATCAGTGATATCACTTTTTGCTAAAACGTAAACATCATTTTTATGTAATATTACAAAATCATCATCAAATAATTGTTTGAAAACTTCACCTTCAAAATAATTTAATACTTCTTCTGTTATCCCGAATTTTTTCATTAGTTTAATTCTTTTAAAATCATTTGTTTTAGAAACATAATAGATAAAATCATAAAATACTAATCTATATAAGAAGTACATTATTACTAATATAATAATAAATGTTACAAAATAAGAATAAATTTGATAAAAAAACATCAAAGTAATAAGCCCAAGGAAAATGGCAATAAATAATCCGTAAAATAATATTGCTTTCTTAAAATATCCTAATTCTTTATTTGAAAAATAATTATAAGTCTCTTTTGTCATAAGTTAAACTCCTTAGTATTTATATTTTTATAATGGCATAGACATAAAGCATATAGTTTGAAGATTATCATCGGTACTTCTGTTTTCAATTTTTTTAAACCCTAACTTAATATATATTGGGATATTTATTGGATCAGCAGTTTCCAATACCATTTCATTATATCCTAAATCTTTAAAATATGGATAAGTATTTCTAATTGCCTTTCCCATTAATCCTTTACCCTTATATTTATCCTTAACCCCAGTAGAATAAAGATGAATCTTATCTTCCTTAATCTCTGTTTTTTGATAACTATTGTATGTTTTAATATATCTAGTAAGCTTTTTAATTTCTGAAAACTTAAGAATTAAGAAAAACTTAATGACTAAAAGAAGTCCTCTTGTTTTTAATATTCTTCTAAATGATATTTGTGATTTGTCACTAGCATCCATATAAGTAATATAACCAATCACTTCATTTTTTTCTCTTACTATATAAGTAAACCCATAAATATTAATAATCTTATAAATCATTAAAAATATATTAAAAAGTGCTTTTTTACGTCTTTTAGCATCTGTTATTGTATAGATAAAATTAGAGTGATTTACAAAGGCATCACTCATAATATCTGCCATTTCAATTAATTCATTTTTATTAAGATAATCACTAAGTCTTTCATCATTAATAATCATAGAATCATCCTTAATATTTGTTTTGTGCTACTCTTAACAAACTCGCTCCAAAACGATTTAATTTAATAATAAAATGTCTATCTCCATAATCAAAAGATAAATCTCTTCTTAAAGTAATAACAGGATTACGAATATCTTTTAATTCTACTATTTCATCTAATGCTCCAGAGAAATAAAATTTCCCCTCTTTATATATTAACTCTACTTCACCAACAGGGATTCTTGCATCATCTTCAAATCTTAAAAAGTTTAAAAATCCGGAGCTTTTAATAACTTCTTTTTCAACTTCACCTTTAAATGGCTTTTGGTATTTATCCCATTCAAATAAGTTATCAAATTTAAATCCATGAAGGAATCCATATTCATCAACATAACCTTTTGTATTACATTGTGTACATTCAAAATTATTTCCTGATGTTTTTATTGAATTAATAGCTTTACATTCAGAACAAATATAAATAACATTTTCTAATCCTTCTGCGAGTGTTTTTCCTGGATGTTTGATCATTTTCATTCTTTGATAATCATAATCATTATTGTATAATGCCTTATGGATTTTACTACGTATTTCATCCATAGGCATTTCTTTTAATTCTTCTTTAGTAATTGTAAGCTCATAATTTAATTCAGCTCTTCGTTTTTTTCTTTTTCCTGTCGCCCATCTTGGTTTAGAAAGATAACCACCCTTTACATTACAAGTAATTACATCCACTTTTAATTTCTTAATCAACTTCATAGTTGATTCTTCAATATATTTTGTTGAACCATAAAATGTTGAATTACCTTCAGGAAATATCAAAATAGGATATCCTTTTTTTACAGCACTAATTAATCCTCTGGCAGTTCTTAGATCACTAGCTCCTTTGGACTTTGGAATAATATGTGCAATATGAGTAAATAAAAATTTAGTTGGCTGTATTGTAAAAAGCGTTTGAGAAGCTACCACATATGAAGCTACTTTCCAACGCAATGGAACTTGAACTACATCAAATAAATAGGTATGATTAGCCAACATAATATAAGGCTTTTTTGTCTTAAAATTTACTCCCTCACCTTTATTTATTTTTACTTTCATATCAAAAAACATCCATATATGAACTAGTGGACGAATTATAGTTAATACTACATCTTGAAAAATCTCTTTTTTAGTCTTTTTCATCATGCACCTCACGGTTTGTCTTAATAGTATTTTACAATATTAGTTATCTTTATTCAAGAAACAAAACTAGCTGAAAATAATGATGAGATTATCTTTTTAAAAGATATGCTTGAACAGCAATAATCGTTTTAGCATCAGTGATAACACCAGTATCAATAAGTTTTATTACCTCTTCTAGTTCATATACTTTGGTCTCGATAAATTCATCTTCATCACTTTCTCTTATTCCTTTTTCATAAATGCAATCATAAGCTATATATATTTCAATTGCTTCATTACTATATCCAACACAATTATGTGTACTCAATAAGAATTGAAGATTGTCTGATGTATAATTAGTTTCTTCTTCAAGTTCTCTTTTAACACAATCAATTCCTAGTTCACCTTTAAAATCTTTTTTACCCGCAGGTATTTCAATACTTACTGATTTTATTGGATAACGATATTGTTTAGTAAGAACTACTTTATTATCCTTTGTAATCGGAAGTACTGCGGCAGCTCCTAAGTGTTTAGCATAAATCCTTTTACTAACTTTATTGTTAGGTAACAATACCTCATCTTCATATAAATCTAAAAAGGAATTTGAATATACTAATTTGCTCCTAAGTGTTTTCTCTGTTAATTTCATATTGTCCCCCTAAACTGTATCTATAATAATTAGTAATGCACTAAATATTAATAAAGATGCCATTATCGTATTAAATACTTTTTGGTATTGCGCTAAAACCCTCATAAATAGATATCCAAAGCCACCCCAAATTATCACTGATAAAAAACATAATGATGCTAAGGCAGAAGAGACTTTTAATAGTTGTTCAATATTTATTCCCCATCTATAAAACAATCCAGTAACTGTTAGTCCAAAAATAATTACTTTCGGGTTCACAAAAGTTAAAAATATCGCTTTAAAAAACAAGTTCTTAGATTTAATATTTTTTGTTTCTTTTAAATTATCAGTTATAGCTATTTTAAAAGCTAAAAAACATATATATGCAGCCCCAATAAATCCTATATATGTCTTAATTATTGGTATTTTATCATATAAAGCAACGTAAAAAATACTTGTCAAACAAAAAACAAGAAAAGTACCCACAAGTACTCCAGCCATAAAAGGTAATGTTTTTAAAAATCCAATCCTTGAAGAAGATGCTGATGACATTACGTTGTTAGGTCCTGGCGTGAAAATAGCTACTAAAATATAAATATAGACAGCATTCATAAATACCACATCCTCATTTAATAACTAATTCTATCATTTATGGATAGTATAGACAACAATATTAAAATCACATTAGTTGTAGAATCCTTTTAATTTGATTATAATTAAAACATAAACTCGAGGAGGTGCTCAAAATGGACATGCAAATCAAAAAAGGAAATAATCGTTTTTTTATAGGCGAAAGTGAAGAAAATGATATTGCAAGAATAACATATTACTATGAACAAGAAAAAGTTATTGTCATTAATCATACATTTGTAGATGTAGAACTTCGTGGAAAATCCATTGCTGGAAAACTTCTAAGTAAAGTAGTAAATTTTGCGAAGGAAAATGATTTACTAATCATACCAAAATGTTCTTATGCAGTTGTTAAAATGACTAGAAATGATGAATATAAAGATATACTATATACGTAATAACCAAAAAAAATGCTAAAATTAGCACTTTTTTTATAATTAATTATATCATTAGTTAAATAATAAACCTGTAAAAGAAATTCTATACGAGTATTCCTCTAAATCTAAATCTCCAAT
>JAUVLT010000083.1 GCA_030600605.1 Mycoplasmatota bacterium | reverse complement strand
AAAAACAATTCTATTACCTTCGCCTGCCCAAGGAAGAAGAAGGGGATAGAGGGGATAGAAGGAATAGAGGGAATAAAGGGAATAATGAAATGCCCAGATGGCGGAATTGGTAGACGCGCTGGTCTCAAACACCAGTGGTAGTAATACCGTGCCGGTTCGACCCCGGCTCTGGGTACAAACATTTTTCAATATCCCTGATAGCATAGTGCTTTCAGGGGTTTTTATTTATACAGGTTTTGATAATTTCATTTACTTTCCTATTACTCTTATTAGTGTCTGTCCATAAAGTCGGTAAGTTTTAGTTAATTTGAATATCGAACAAAGCCTGCCCCGAACACAAAGTGTCGGGGGAACGCTGATTTTAAGATTTCAGATTTTCAAATACTTCACAAATCGTTAATCGGTGTTCCTTGTTCTTAAATCAATTATTACTTAATTTATAGACGTACTCTAATTACCTCCGGACATCATTTTAATACCAACTGAATAAACAGGAATATCTGATTTTTTTGAGATTGTTTCTTTTATTAATCCCCTAAAAAAACGTAGCAAATGAATTGTTTCCGGAATTACAGTTTGATAAAGGGAGTGTCCATGGGGATGCTCTCTTTTTATATGCTTTAATTACCAAAATATTTGTAACTTGTAAAAATCTATTTTTTTTAATTAATAATACAAATATTTACAACTTATTTGCTGTTTTGCAAGAACGAATGATAAAACACTTATAGGTTGGCTGTGAAACAAAAAATTAGCAGAATGAGAATATTGATAATTATTTCGATTATGATTTTGACAACCATTACAGGTTATGGTCAAAGAAAAATAAAGATATTGGAGGTAAAGGAAGAAGGATTCAATATTAGAATGAATTTTCAGACTATAGTTGATGAAATAGAGTATAAGGGATTATCAATAAAGATAATACCAATTTCAGCAGATAAGTTAAATACTGTATTCTTTAATGAAAGTGTGTTTAATGGGAAATTTGAATATTCTCATTACGATAGATCAAGAAATTCTTACTTCTTAAAAAAGACGAAAAGGAAACGGGAAAAATCTGATTCAGAGTTTTTACTTGAGGGAACTTTATGGTTGTTAGATAATGAAAAGATTAATCAGCAAGAATATGATGAACTGGTAAAACAAATTATTTATAACTATGACGAAGTCGCTGGAGAGAAGTTATATGGTAGCAATAAAATAATAACAAGTAATCCTTACTATGTAAAAAATAAGTATTTAAATGTTTTTAAAATAAAAATATCAAATCCGACCTCTTCTCATATTACATTTAATGCAAACATAGCATTAGAGAGTGGAAATACAATACTGAATCCTTTGTCTTCTGATATTCTTATAGAGGAACTTGAGCGAAGTAATTTAATGAATTTAAATAAATCATTGATACTTAAAAGATATAACCTCTCAAAAGAGACATTAATCCCTCCAAAATCAGAAGTAGAAAAGCTATTCGCAGTTCTTCCTCTCGATTTTAATAACCAAACTTTAAAGGCTTCATTGAAAGGAGCAGAAAAGAAATTCTCTTGGGATGTAATCAAAAATGAAAAAAAGATTGACGAATCATATACATTCTATGAATTTGCAATTGATTGGTGTTATGAAGATGTTGTTTCGTCTGATGGTCTAAATATTTCTATCCTAAAAAGTAATGCATCTTCTGTGTTTCTTGGAGATAATGAGTTATATATAGGGGAAGAGAGTCTTAGTGATACTTTCGAGATTATTACTATCTCCCTATATGGTGATGTACTATTTTACAGCATTGCTAGTTTAAAAGGGGATTATTTCATTGAAAAAGAAAAAAACAGGAGAAAAATAATTTCTATAAAAAACAAAATGATAATTGAACTAAAGAAGAAAGTGAAACAATAAGTTCTACGGCTAACATTTATAAAAAAAGTATGTTTGTCAAGGCAATCATCTAATAATTGTATGCTGTTTGCAAATAATAATTAAGTATAAGGTTATCTCAGTATTATTAGGACAATATTTGCTATTGAAATCCCATAGGTTAAAAAGTATTCGGATAGCTCTTTGAGCATGTATTCTTCTTCCTGTCTATTCCTTGTTTGAGGTAATGGTTGTTCTGTTGTGCAGTAACGTTTATAATAATAGAGATATTTGTAAATTTTTTAGTTATTGTTATGTTGGGAATATTGAAGATTTTTTTCAGATTCTTTATAAAATATTGAACTATTCTTATTGTTTATGGAGACAGTTTTTCTTAATTATCCGTTTTAACGAATGGATATATTTTGTAAGTTTGTAATAATCATAGGTTCTTTACATAAAATATTAAGAAGCGTTAACCTTTATTTTTAGTAGTCAAAATCGCTAAATTATTTATTCAGTCAAAGAATATAAGGAACAAACGCTCACGTCATGGCGTGGGCTGTTCCTATTTTGCTGAGGGTGTTTAGCGATACCTGGCTGCTGATAAGTTACAGTTCCACGCTTTTTTATTTACCAATGTTATTTAAGAAATTGTAACGGGATAAAATCTTTGAAATCATGAAAAGATCATTTATAATTTTAATGGTATTAATTCTTTCTTTTTTTTCAGCTTGTAAAAAAGAGAATCAATTACCAACTTGTGCCATTACATATCCTGAAAACGAAGATGAATTTGAACAAGGCGATACAATAGTTATTTCCGTAGAAGCAAATGATAATGATGGTTTAATTGCCGAAGTAAGGTTTTATATTGATGATATTGGGGTTTCCTCCTCTACATCTTTCCCATATACATATACATGGAATGCTTCAAACAAAACAATAGGTAGTCATATTATTAAAGTTACGGCTAAAGATAATGATGGCGGTGCACAAACAGACGAATGTACTATTTCAATAATAGGGAATGCTACAGTAGTTACAACTGAAGCTGATTCAATTACTCATAATTCAGCCATGAGTGGAGGTAATATAACTGATGATGGGGGTACATCCATTTTAGAAAGAGGAGTTTGTTGGAATACTTCGCAGAACCCTACATTATCAAATGAATATACTATGGACGGAAGTGGTTCCGGTTCATTTACAAGTTCAATAACTGGATTAAACCAGAATACTGCATATTGTGTAAGAGCATACGCCACAAACAGTATTGGCACTTCATATGGTAGTGAAGTGACATTTACTACTCTCACTACTCCTACTTTAACCACAACAGAAATTAGCGATATAACATATAACTCAGCAAAAAGCGGAGGTGATATAACTGATGATGGAGGTACAACAGTAACTGCCAGGGGAGTATGCTGGAGTACTTCTTGGAATCCAACTATAGCAGACAGTAAGACAATAGATGACAGCGGAACCGGTAGTTTTATAAGTACACTAACCGGTTTGTCTTTTGGAACTACTTATTATGTACGGGCTTATGCAACAAACAGTGTAGGTACAGCTTATGGTAGTGAAAAGACATTTATTACACACGAAACAGGCAATTTTACTGACACACGTGACAGTCACGAATACAAATGGATTAAGATAGGCGAACAGGTTTGGATGTCAGAAAATCTGGCTTATTTGCCGAGTGTAAGTCCATCATCATCTGGATCAAACGCAAATCCTTACTATTATGTTTACGGATATCAGGGAAGCAGTGTAAGTGAGGCAGAAGCAACAAGTAACTATGCAACTT
>JAUVLT010000043.1 GCA_030600605.1 Mycoplasmatota bacterium | reverse complement strand
ATTAAGTCTTTATTCCCCGATTTTACTATCTTACCTTGCATTATTACGTGAACAAAATCAGTTTCAATATAATCTAAGAGTCTTTGGTAATGAGTGATTAATAATAATCCTAGATCAGGAGTTTTCATATTTGTAATATTTTCACCAACAATTTTCAAAGCATCTACATCAAGTCCTGAATCAATTTCATCTAAAATCGCAATTTTCGGCTTAAGCATTTTCATTTGCAATATTTCATTACGTTTTTTTTCGCCACCACTAAATCCTTCATTTAAATAACGATGTGGTAAATCTTCATTCATTTTCAACTCAGAAACTGCTTTATCATATTCAATGATAAATTTAAACAATGAAATGTTCTTCCCATTATCACTTCTAGTGTTCATAGCAGTCTTAATAAAATCACTATTAGTAACACCTGGAACTTCTGCAGGTTGTTGCATTCCTAAAAATAATCCCGCTCTGCTTCTTTCATCAACCTTCATACTCAATAAATTTTTCCCATCAAGTGAAACCTCACCTTTTGAAACGGTGAACTTTGGGTGTCCCATAATAACACTAGCGAGTGTTGATTTTCCAGTTCCGTTTGGTCCCATTATTGCGTGAGTCTCCCCACCTTTTATCTCTAAATTTATGCCTTTTAAAATCTCTTTTCCATCGACTTCGGCATGTAAATTTTTAATAGTTAATGTGCTCATAATTATTCCTCCTTAACCAATTTATATCATAACGCAAAAGCATTTTTTTTACTAACGATACGATATTTTATTTTTTTAAAAAAAGAACAAAAAAAAGAGTGTCAAACACTCTTATTTTTGTTTCCTTAAGAAATCAAAATATTAACCAACAAATTGTTTGATTGTCTTTGAAACAACCTTATATCCTAAATCATTTAAATGAAATCCATCGATCGTATATTCAATTTTTAATTGATCAAAATCATTTTTTAAATTTTTTGTAATATCAACAAATTTAAGACGATGTTTTCTCGCATAATTCTTTAAATAGTAATTGAGCATGTTTATATCAAAATTATTTCTACTATCAACATAATCGCGAGTAACATTTTCCATATTCGCAGGATTTACTGGAACAATACTGAGAATGTGAATTTCTGTATCTTTTGAACGTCTCTTCACTTCTTCAACAACTGTAATAATATTTCTATAAATATCTTTTACATTCAAATCTTCAAATCCCATATCGTTTGAACCTATTGAAATAAATAATTTAGATGGTTTATATTTTATGGCTCTCTTATATAAAGATTTTATTAGTAATGAAGATGTATCTCCTGAAATACCATTATTATAAATTAACGTATTAGGAAAAAGGTTTTGAATATCCAGTTTTTCGATTAAGCAATCTCCAATCAAAACAATTTGATTTTTCTCAAACTCTTTGGCAGAAATTTCACAGAGTTTTTCTTTATACTCTTTCAAAATAACTTTTTTATTCATTTTCGTCTTCCTCCGCTTCAGTTTTATAATAATCAGCAAGTGGTAAAGCAAAAACTCTTTTAATTACGACTAAAGCTAGCAATGCAAGAATAGAAACCATAATTCCTAGGGTGATTTCACCTAGTCCAAAAACAATTCCAATTATAGCACTAATCCACAAAGTTGATGCAGTCGTTAACCCATATACATTCGAATTTGTTTTAAGAATTGCTCCTGTACCTAAGAATCCTACACCAGTAATTACAGCAGCAAGAATCCTTTGTCTCTCGATTACTATATTCCCAACAAAAGCTGGATTTGCATTCACAAACTCGATTGCTTCAATCATCATTGTTTCTTGAACAATAGCCAACGCCGCAGCTCCAAGAGCTACAAGTACGTGCGTTGTCATTCCAGCAATTTTATGTTTTCTTTGTCTTTCAAAGCCAATCATACCTACGAAAAAGATTGTAAGTCCAAAACTTTGGAGAATATATAGAATGTCAATTGTTTTGTCCATATTGTTCACCTTCTTCCTTTGATAACTAATCATTATAAACGCTTACATTTAAAAAAGCAATAGCAAAGGCGAAGAAAATTCTTCGCCTTTTTTCAATTATTCTTGTTCTAAACTATAGTCCATTGCTTCATAACGTTTATACATTTTATATCTACGTTTAGCTTCTTCTAGATTTCTGTCATATAATTCTTCAGCATGATCTGGATTAATATCTACTAATTGATAATAGCGAGCTTCATTCATTAAATATTCTCTATAACGATCCCATTGAGGAGGTTTAGAATCTATTTTGAATGGATTTTTACCAAGTGATTCTAATCTTGGATCAAATCTAAATGTTGGGAAGTATCCACAAAGTGTAGCTAATTTCGCTTGATTTTGTGAATTCGTTAATCCACCTTTAATTGCATGAGCAATACATGGTGAATAAGCAATAATTAATGATGGTCCATCATATGCTTCAGCTTCTTTAAATGCTTTAAGAACTTGTTGTTGTGATGCACCATGTGATACTTGTGCTACATAAACATGTCCGTAACTTATTGCGATAGCAGCTAAATCTTTTCTCTTACCTTCTTTACCGCTTGCTGTAAATTTAGCGATTGATCCGATATGAGCACTTTTTGAAGATTGTCCACCAGTATTAGAATACACTTCTGTATCTACTACTAAAATATTAATATCTTCATTATTAGCTATTACATGATCTAATCCACCATATCCAATATCATACGCCCAACCATCTCCACCAATAACCCAGTTAGATTGTTTAACGATGTAATTAGATAATTCTTTTATTTCTTCAGCCATTTCATTTGTTTGGTTTTCAATAAGAGGCATTAATTTATTGTAGATTTCTAAAGATTTTTCTCCATCTTTTCTATTGTCAATCCAAGCAGTAAATAACTCATTGATTTCAGGAGATACTTTGTCAGCATTAGCGATAAATAGATTTTGTAATCTGTCACGTAATGCTTCATTAGCGTGTCTCATACCAAATCCAAATTCAGCATTATCTTCAAATAAACTGTTTGCCCAAGCAGGCCCACGTCCATTATCTAATACTGTATAAGGAGTTGCTGGGAAACTAGCACCATAAATTGATGAACAACCAGTAGCATTAGCAATTTGCATTCTATCACCAAATAATTGAGTAATCAATTTAATATAAGGTGTTTCTCCACAACCTGCGCAAGCACCACTAAATTCGAATAATGGTTTAGCAAACTGTGAATTCTTAACATTTGTTTTATTAACCAAGTTATCTTTATAAGTAACATGATCGTATAAGTATTCTGCATTTTGTACTTCGCCTTTAGCAATTTCTTCATGAATTGGCGACATTACTAATGATTTAATTTTTGAAGGACATACTTCAACGCATACTCCACAACCTGTACAATCTAATGTCGAAATTTGGATTTTATAGCGTAAACCGTCAAATCCTTTTCCAGTTGGTTTCTTAGTTTGTAATCCTTCTGGAGCATTAGCCATTTCCTCTTCTGTTAATAAGAATGGTCTAATTGCACCATGAGGACATGAGAATGAACATTGATTACATTGGATACAGTTATCAACTATCCACTCTGGAACATAATTAGCAATTCCACGTTTTTCATAAGCTGTTCCACCGTTTTCCATTGTTCCATCTTCATAACCTGTGAATGCACTTACTGGTAAATCATATCCTTTAATTGCATTTACTTTATCAGCAATATTTAAAACAAATGCTGGTCTAGTTGTATCAATGATTACTTTTTCATCTTCTAAGTTAGCCCAATCAGGATTAACAACAACTTCAACAAGTCCTGCTTTTCCTTTATCAATTGCTACATAGTTTTTTTCAACAATTACTTGTCCTTTACGTCCATAAGCTTTCTTAGCATATTTCTTCATTAATACTGTTGCTTTTTCATATGGCATTATTTGTTCATTTAGAGCAAAGAATGCACTTTGCATGATTGTATTAATCATTCCACCAAGTCCTGCTTCTTCAGCAAGTTTTACAGCGTTAATGATATACAATTTTGCGTTTCTTTGAGCAAGTATTTTTTTAACCTTTACAGGTAATAATTCATCAATACCTTCTTTTGGAACTACTGTATTAAGTAGGAATGTTCCACCTTCTCTTAATCCATCTACCATATCATATTGTGTTAAATAAGAATCTTTTGAACATGATACGAAGTGAGGAGTGCTAACTAAATATGTTGAACGAATTGGAACTTCTCCAAAACGTAAATGCATACGAGTTATTCCCCCAGATTTTTTAGAGTCATATGATGAATATGCTTGGCCGTATAAATCAGTGTTTTCACCAATAATTTTAATTGTATTTTTAGAAGCTCCAACTGTACCATCACTACCAAATCCGTAGAATAATAATTCTGTAGTGGTAGATGGTTGAGTATCTATTTCAGTATTTGGTAATGATGTATGGTTAACATCATCTACAATACCAATTGTGAATCTATCTTTTTGCTCGTTAGCTAAATTATCATAAACTGCAACAATTTGTCCTGGAGTAGTATCTTTACTTGATAACCCGTAACGTCCACCAATAATAACTGGTGCATTTTCTTTATTGTAATATAATGATTTAACATCTAAGTATAATGGTTCACCAATCGAACCTGATTCTTTTGTTCTTTCTAAAACTGTAATTCTCTTAACAGTTTTAGGCATTGCTTTTAGGAAATATTCAATACTGAAAGGACGATATAAATGAACAGTTAATAATCCAACGTTGCGTCCTTGTGCATTTAAAAAATCCACTGTTTCTTCAATAGTATCAGTTACTGATCCCATTGCAATAATTACATCAGTCGCATCTTCTGCTCCATAGTATACAAATGGTGCATAATTACGTCCAGTAATTTTAGAAATATCTTTAAGATATCCTGCTACGATATCAGGTATTCCTACATAGTATTTATCTTGAATTTCACGAGCTTGCATATAAACGTCATCATTTTGAGCAGAACCTCTAGTAACTGGGTTACTGGAATTTAATGCTCTTTTTCTAAACGCTTTTACAGCTTCTCTGTCTAGTAATTTATCTAAGTCATCATAATTCATTACTTCAATTTTATTTACTTCGTGAGAAGTTCTAAATCCATCAAAGAAATGTAAAAATGGAATACTTGATTTAATAGCAGCTAAATGAGCTACAGCTCCAAGGTCCATAACTTCTTGAACTGAACCACTTGATAAAATTGCGAAACCTGATTGTCTCACTGCCATAACGTCTTGATGATCACCAAAAATTGATAATGCTTGAACTGCGATACTTCTTGCTGCAACATGAATTACACCAGGTAATAACTCTCCGGCAATTTTATACATGTTTGGTAATTTTAATAACAATCCTTGTGATGCCGTATAAGTTGTAGTAAGTGCTCCGGCTTGAAGTGATCCGTGAACTGTTCCTGCTGCTCCTGCTTCAGATTGCATTTCAATAACTTTTACCGGCATACCAAATAAGTTTTTCTTACCTTGTGATGCCCATAAATCAGTATATTCCGCCATCGGTGAAGATGGTGTAATTGGGTAAATTCCAGCTACTTCTGTAAATGCATATGCAACGTGTGCAGCAGCTTGATTTCCGTCCATTGATTGGAATACTTTTTTTGTTGCCATGGTAACTACCTCCATTAAAAAATTTATTTGTTTTCTTTATTAATTTATACATTTAGATTATAAGTCATTTTCGGTATTTTTTCAACCAAAAACACGCAATTTTTCAATTAAAGAAAACACTTACATTTGTCTTTTTTTAAAGAAAAAAAGTCAGATGATTAATCTGACTTATTTTATACGATTTAAAAACTTTTCGGCTTTGTCTAAATAAAGATTAGCAACAAACATAAAATCAACACCTAAATCTTTACTTAGTCCAATAAACTCTTTATATAACGCTACATTATGCCATTGTAATGTTTGAAATGCTCTAAAGAAATATAAACGATTATATTCTTCTACTGTTGGAGTAGGTTTTTTTAAATAGATAGGTAATAATGCTAAAGCGTGATCAAAATCATTATTCCCAAAACACGCTATATCATAAAATGGATCATTATTTCCTGTGAATTCCCAATCCATTAACTTAACAGAAGTATCTGTGACTACAAAGTTAGATATTTGTGAATCTCCATGAGTAAGTACTAATCTTAAATCATCCATATATTTATTCTTATAAGATAAGAATTTCTTTTTAAGTTCGTTATATCTTTCTGAATGAGTAAAATTAAACTCAACCAAATGACTTTCATATAATCTTAATCTTCCTAAAGGATCATAATCAAATTTAGATTTTAAGCTTGAATTATGGATTTTATGAAGAACTTTAGCTACTTCATTCAAGTGAAGCATTGGCTCTAATTCATGCATTGGCTTTCCTTCTATATACTCAGCTATTTTATATCCAGTATCAGTATCTAGATAAATTGTATTATTGTTTAAATCTAATGTTTTAACTAATTCAATATTGCCAGCTTCAACAATACGGTTAACAAATTTCTCAGCTTTTTTCCCAGGAATTCTAAAAGTGTAAAGCTTAGATTTAACCTTAATGATATAGGTGTAATTACTCATTCCACCCATCAATCTTTCAACTACTTCGATATCATCACTTTTAACATTAAAAACTTTTTTGCATACATCTTTTATTATTTTTTGATTTGGCATTGTATTTCCTCCTATATTTCAAATATTTTTGTTGGAACATCTTGTGTCGCAACAACTAAATTATAATCAGATATTTTTAATCCATATTCTTTAAATACTTCATCGTAAGTATTTATTGCTATTTCTGGTAAATTACATTCTCTTGATGGATGTGCTAAAACAATTTGAGTTGTCTTACTTCCAATCAATTTTGTCATATTATAAGCTGAATCATTATTAGACATGTGCCCTTTTACTGAATCAATTCTTTGTTTTAAATAAAACGGCCTTTGTGATGTAAATAACATTGTGATATCATAATTTGATTCAAATACATAAATATCAGCATTAGATAATATTTCTACATCTTTAACAGGCAAATAACCAATATCGGTAATATAGACAAGTTTCTTACCTTCGGCGTAAATAACATATCCGACAGCATCTTCAGCATCATGAGAAATACTTATTGGTAATATTTCAACATCATCAATAAAAAAACTACTATATGGAGATATGAAAGACATTTGTTTTTCTTTGACGTTTTGTTTTACTTTCGAATGTAAAGAATTATAGGTATCTTCAGTTAGATAACATGTTGTATCTATCCTTTTTAATAAGACATCAATTCCTTGAACGTGATCAGTATGTTCATGGGTAATTAAAATACCATTTAAATCTTTTATTGATAATTCTTTATTTGATAACCTTAACTGTAATTGTTTAAATGATAATCCACAATCAATCAATATTTTTGTCTTACCGGATTCAAAATATGTAACATTTCCCTTTGATCCACTTGCTAGAACACAAAGTTTCATCTAATCACTCCAATACACAAAATATTATACAACATCTCCTTTATAATTCAATAGAATTACTGTAAGATAGATAGATATTTTTGTAAGATAGATTATTTCACAATACTTTCACAATATTATTATTGTTTTTATTAATCATTAATGATATTATATATATTGCGTAAATAATAAGGAGTGATTTAAATGAATAAGAGTATTTTAATCAGAGGTTCCATAGTTATGGGGGTTTTCCTAACAATTATTGGGATAGCTGTAGGTTGCAGTATGATTGATAAAGATGATGTTGAACCACAAATTTCAAATAAGGATGATGTATATTTATCATTATCAGATTTTGATCTTACTAATCAAGAATTATGGGAAGTTATGAAAAATGTTGACGGTCTTAATTATTTAATGGATTACGTTGATGAAATAATTTTAGAAGACTACATCAGTTCAATTACTCAAGCAGAAGTTGATGCTGAAATTCTTCTCTTAACTTACCTTACTGAGAATCCTGCAGTAATTGCTGAGATTCAAGAAAAACCTGAAATTAATCAAGAATATATTGATGCTTTCAGACAAAACATGATTATCTTGGGATATAACCCAGATAGCCCTGCAGACTTAAGAGCTTTTGTTGAATTAAGTATAGCAAAAGTAAAAATGATTGAAGATTATGTTTTAAATGCTCCAGCAGATAGTGTTTATAAAATCGAAAATTCAGACATGGAAACTCATTATAACTCAACAGTTTATAATGATGCTTGTGTCCTAGAAGTTAGATTTAGTGGTGCTACTGAAGCGAGTTTAGTATTTGATCATTTTAATTTAGTTCCAAACTATGATTATGGTATAGGTGAATATGTTGGTACTGCTGATATTGAAACTATCGCAACAGATGATTTTGATGAAACAAATACAAACAAGTTAACTGATGAAGAAGTATTTGTTAAATATATCGAACTTTATAATTATATGAATCCTTGGATGGATCAAATACCTACTAATATATCAGAAGAAGATTTCTGTGCTGATTTTAGTGATATTGCAGTATTTAATTATGAAGATATGACGTATGATAGATTAATGGGAGATCCAAATCTTGATTATTCAATGTATCTTTTCCAAACATTAGATCTTACAAAAGAGGATACAATTCCTTACTCTTATAACATTCAAACATTAGGTGAAATTGTTTTACTTGCTTATAAATTAAGTGAAGAAGAAAGAACACCATATGAAGATTTAACAAATGTTGAAAAAGCCGATATAATGGGTGAATTAGTTGAATTTTATAAAACTGATTCTGTAATAAATGCAATTATGAAAGAAAAACGTGATGAAGTTGGTCTTGAAATATTTGATCCATATATGAAATTAAGATATGAATTTGAAGAAAAGGTTACTTTTGAAAATGAAGGTAGTGATTCTTTGATTGCTAAATTCGGTGATATTGAAATTACAGCCGATAATTTATTTGATTATATGGAAGCAAGAGTTGGTACTTTCTATAGTATTGAAATAACAAAAGTAAAAAGATTAGTTTTAAGTGATGAATATGAAGATGTTTATGGTACAAGCCGTAATTATATGAAAAATAACTCTGATTTGATGAAAGAACATCGTGATGAATTACGTACTATGAAAACAATCTTTAGCAGTAACGGATATGCTAGTTATGGATTTAGTTCAAACGATTATACTTGGGAAGAATTTTTATTCTTAGCATTCAGTGCTACTTCTGAAAGTGATGTAATAGAACAACTATTTATTGTTGGAAACCTGCAACCAATCTTAATCTATCCAACATTAGACTATGATAGTGTGTCTGATTATATTCAAGATCAAATTGATAACTACTTTAGTTTAGATGTTATTCATCTATTAATATTTGTAGATTTCGATAAAGATTTTGAACCAGATAGTTTTGATGACTTAAGAGATGAATTTAATTTTGCTGAACTTGCAGAATATAACACTTTAAAAGTTGCTTTTGAAAATCTAGTATTAGAGAAATATAATGTTGATGGACTAGATACTGGTGAAATAGCTGATGAATATGATGATAGTTTAATCGGTGATGTTGATAATGAATGGGCAATATTTAAACAATATGGATTCCAAATTATGACAGAATCATTAACACTTGATGGTGGAAGCTTAAATTATTTAAATACTTATGCATTAGATGAAAACTTTAGTGCTTCATTAAAACGTATTTATGATATTTATATTAGACCTGGATATGTTGATTTAGATGAATATGTTGATACACAATTAACAGTTACTGATTTTGGTATTCATTTCATTATCGCTTCACAAGGTAGTGCATTTGAACAACCTTCAGCAGCATTTACTGTTGATCCATTAAATCCAAATGCATATACTGATGGTTCTGCTAACCCAGATATGACTCCAACTGAAGCTCAAATTTTACTTTATAACGAAATTAAATTTGCCGGTTTAGAAGGAAATCAAGCTGATGTTATCTTACCAAATAATGTTTATTCAGCAATTGAAGCTTACTACTTAAATATGTTTAATGCTCACTTTACACAAACTGGTTATTCATTAATTACAACACAATATATTTTGGATAATAGTCCTGAATATGCTGATAATAACTCAGGAAGCATTGAATTGTTAGAAGACATCTTAGAAGCTTTATACGCAATAAACTTCCCTGATGGATTTGTAAT
>JAUVLT010000062.1 GCA_030600605.1 Mycoplasmatota bacterium | reverse complement strand
CATTAACAATTACTGCGGCTAAACTAAACGGTATTGAAGACCGCGTAGGATCTTTAGAAGTAGGAAAAGACGCAGATATAGTTATCTGGGATGGACCAATTTTTGATATAATGACTAGAACAGAAATGGTCGTAATTAACGGACAAATAGTACATCGAAAATAAAAGTGCAATTTTTTGCACTTTTTTCTTTGAAAATATAACAAAATGAAAGCGCTTTATGATATAATCATTAGTAAGTGAACTGTTCTCACTTAACAAGTTTAAAGAAGGAGTCTTCTTGAACAGTGAGATAAACGAGGTGATTAAATGCGAATAAAAGAACACCCCATTTTAACGTTTGAAGAAAAGAAAAAACTTTCTTTTTTCTTTGATGGGAAAGAAGCATATGGCTATGAAGGAGATACAATAGCTTCAGCTTTGCACGCAATGGGAGTAAAAGTATTAAGTCATAGTATAGAACTCAATAGACCACGTGGGTTATACTGCGCTATTGGTAACTGTTCATCATGCAATATGATTGTTGATGGAAAGCCAAATGTTAGGACTTGTGTCACAATGTTAGTAGAAAATATGAAAGTGAAAACGCAAGTTAATAAAGGTGATATCTATGAAAAAGATTGATCTAGTTATTATTGGTGGAGGACCAGCTGGACTTAGTGCTGCTAAAATGGCAGCTGAATCAGGGCTCTCTTCACTAATTATTGAACGTAATTTTAAAATTGGTGGTCAACTTGTAAAACAAACGCATATGTTTTTCGGTAGCGAAAAACAATATGCTAAAACACGTGGTATTGATATCGCTAAAATTCTTGTGAATGATGTCTTGAAATATTCTGATATGATTGAAATAATGACAGGTACTACAGTTGTTGGTCTTTACAAGGATAAAGTTGTTACATTACTTAAAGATGAGAAGTATATTAAAGTAAAAACAAAGGCAATTATCATTGCCACAGGGGCTAGTGAAAAAGTCCTTGCTTTTGAGAAGAATGATCTTCCAGGGATTTATGGAGCCGGAGCTGTTCAAACTTTAATGAATGTTCATGGTGTATTACCTGGACATAATGTAGTAATGGTTGGGAGCGGTAATATTGGGTTAATTGTTAGTTATCAATTAATACAAGCTGGTGTAAATGTTTTATGTGTTTTAGAAGCATCAAGTGAAATTGGTGGATATAAAGTACATGCTTCTAAACTCAAAAGACTTGGTGTTGATATTAAAACATCACATTCTATTAAAAAAGCAATTGGAAAAGATTATTTAGAACGAATTATTATTGGTAAACTTGACGATAAATGGGAATTCATTGAAGGATCAGAAGAAGAATTAATAGTTGATGCTTTATGTATTAGTGTTGGTCTTTCTCCTTTATCAAACTTGTTAAGTATGATAGGCACAGAAATGAAGTATGTAAGTTATTTAGGTGGGCTTGTTCCATTGATTGATGAAAACTATGAAACGTCAATTGAAAATGTTTTTGTTGCCGGTGACGTTTGTGGTGTTGAAGAAGCTAGTAGTGCGATTGTTGAAGGTTATCTAACAGGGCTTGTAGTTGCTAAAAAGCTAGGATATATACATCCTAATTACGATAAGTTATATCTTGATTTTAAGGCTCAACTTCATAATTTAAGAAGTGGACCATTTGGAGAAAAATTAAGACGTGGCTTAGAAGAGATAATGAGGTGATGAGATGTTAAATACAAATGGAGTACCTGATAAAAAACAAATATTTTCAAGATTCCCAGATAAAAAATATATCTTAAAGCCAAAAGCAATCACAGAATGTTACGAAGAAATACCATGTAATCCATGTAGTACTAGTTGTCCTTTTGATGCTATCTACATTGGTGAAGATATTAATACTGCACCAATTGTTGATTTTGAAAAATGTACCGGCTGTGGAATATGTGTTTATAATTGTCCGGGACTTGCTATCTTCATAGTTCAAGAATTAGATAATGAAAATGCTCGATTTAAAATACCATATGAATTAATACCTCTTCCGATTAAAGGTGAGACATGGAGTGGAGTAAACCGAGCTGGTGAAGTTATAACAAAAGTATTAATAGAGAAAGTATCTTTAACAGAAAAACAAGATAAAACTGCATTGATTCAAGTGTTAGTCCCAATCGAATTTATTAATGATTTTATTACCATAAGGAGTAAATTATGAATAAAAAAGATGTAATTATTTGTCGTTGCGAAGATGTAACATTAGAAGAACTTCATAATCTTATGAAAGAAGGATATACATCCTTCGAAGAAATCAAAAGAATCCTTAGAGTAGGTATGGGATCTTGCCAAGGAAACACTTGTGGTCAATTAATTCAAAGAGAGTTAGCTAACTTTACAAATACACCAATTAATAAAGTCGTCACACATAAAGTTAGACCATTATTTGCTGGAGTAAAATTAAAATCAATAGTAAAGGCTTTGGATGATGAAAGCTAATATTGTAATAGTAGGTGCAGGAATTAGTGGTGTAAGTATTGCATATAATTTAGCTAAAAAAGGTGTTAAGGATATTGTTGTATTTGACGATAATTATTTATCAGGAGGCGCAACAGGAAGATGTGGCGCTGGGATTAGACAACAATGGGGTACAAAAAACAACTGTATTCTTGCAAAAAAGAGTGTTGAGTTTTTTGAAATAGCTCAAGAAGAATTACAATATCCTCGCGATATTGAGTTTAAACAAGAGGGGTATTTAGTAATAGCTACTACAAAGGAAGAAGATCTTCAGTTTGTTAAGAATGTTAAACTTCAAAATAGTTTAGGAATTCCGGCTGTTGTGTTAACTCCTAAAGAAGCGGCAAAGATTGTACCACATCTAAATTTAGATATTGTTACTAGTGCAACTTTTTGTCCAACCGATGGACATTTAAATCCCTTTACAGTAACAGATGCTTACTATCTAGCTGCGAAAAGACTAGGAGTTAAATTTTTCTACCAAGAAAAAGTTTTAAATATTATTGTTAAAGATAATAAAATTATAAAAGTTATTACTGAGAATTATGAAGTAATAACTAATAAAGTAGTTAATGCAGCCGGAGGATATTCAAAAGAAATTGGTGATATGGTAGGAATAGATATACCTGTTTATTCCGAAAACCATGAAATATTAGTTACTGAACCAATTGAAAAGATACAAGGACCAATGGTTATTTCATTTTCTTTAAATATTTATTGTCAACAAGTTCCTCATGGAAGTTTCATAATGGGTCGTAGTGATCCAAATATGCCACAAGGTTATAATGTTGATGCCAGTTGGCACTTCTTAGATGAAATGGCTAAAACAGCGGTTAATCTACTTCCACCGATAGGTGATTTAAGAGTGATAAGACAATGGGGAGGGCTTTATAATTTAAGTCCAGATAGACAACCAATTATTAGTGATGTCAAAGAACTTCCAGGCTTTTATTTAGCTTGTGGATTTAGTGGACATGGATTTATGTTTGCTCCAATGACTGGATTGCTTCTATCAGAAATAATTCTCGGTGAAAAAACAACTGTAGATACTACTGATTTACATATTGATCGTTTTAAAAACAGTGATTTTAAAGATTATGAAAAAAGTGTTGTATAGAGAGAGGAGAAATAAATGGGAGCTTATATATATCAAACAGAACCTTTATTAGATTTTACTAATGAGGAAGTTATTAAAAAGTATAATGAGGGCTTAAAATTAGTTGAAAGTTATTTAGGAGAAACATATCCATTAATAATTAATGGAGAAAAAAGAAAAACTGATGAACTATATATATCAGTTAATCCAGCTAACCATTCAGAAGTTATTGGTAAAATCTATCAAGCAACTATTAAAGACGCTGAAGATGCAATGAATGCTGCTTTAGTAGCTTTTGAATCTTGGAAAAGAGTTAAAGCTAGTATTCGAGCTGATGTTTTATTCAAATCAGCTGCGATTATCCGTAAACGCAAATATGAATTTAGTGCATTAATGACTAAAGAAGCAGGTAAACCATGGCCTGAAGCTGACGCAGATACTGCGGAAGCTATTGATTTCTTAGAATATTACGGAAGACAAATGCTTGAATTAGAGCATGTTGATAAAAAAACTTTAAGTAGAAGAAATCTTGAAAGAAATGAATTTAAATATATACCTCTTGGAGTAGCAGCTGTTATAACTCCTTGGAATTTTCCACTAGCAATACTTGCGGGAATGACAAGTGCTGCAGTAGTTGGTGGTAATACAGTATTACTTAAACCAGCTATTACAACACAAGTTATCGCATATAAATTTATGGAAGTATTAGAAGAAGCTGGATTACCTAAAGGTGTTGTAAACTTCATTCCAGGTGATGGACCTGAAATTGGAGAGTACATGGTTAAACATATTAAAACAAGATTTGTATCATTTACTGGTAGCAGGGCTGTAGGATGTTTAATTAATGAGAATGCAGCAAAAGTAAGAGAAGGACAAATTTGGCTTAAACGTGTTATCGCTGAAATGGGTGGTAAAGATGCTATTATTGTTGATAACGATGCTGATTTAGACTTAGCTGCAGTATCAATTGTAAAAAGTTCATTTGGGTTTAGTGGACAAAAATGTAGCGCGTGTTCACGCGCCATCATTCATGAAGATGTTTATGATGAAGTTGTTGCTAAAGTCTTAGAACAAACAAAAGCGCTAACAGTTGGAGACCCATCAGATTTTAATAATTTTATGGGACCTGTTACTGATCAAAAAGCATTTGATAAGATTATGGGATATGTAGAAATTGGTAAAACAGAAGGTAAACTAATTACTGGCGGAATCGGTAATGATTCAAAAGGATGGTTTATTGAACCAACTGTCTTTATTGATGTTGATTCTAATGCTAGAATTGCTCAAGAAGAAGTATTTGGACCATTTTTATCAATTACAAAAGTAAAATCATTTGAAGAAGCAATTGAGGTTGCTAATTCGACAGATTATGGTCTTACTGGAGCTGCGATTACAAATAATAGAGAACATTTAGAAATGGCTAGAGAAGATTTCCATGTTGGAAATTTATACTTAAATCGTAAATGTACTGGAGCAATTGTCGGATACCAACCATTTGGTGGATTTAATATGTCTGGTACAGATAGTAAAGCAGGAGGACCTGATTATTTAGTTCTTCATATGCAAGCAAAAACAATTTCTGAAATGTTATAAAAACAATCATCCAGAAATGGATGATTGTTTCTTTTGTCTAGATAATATATTGGTATTAACCTTATATATATAGTAAAATATTAGTGAGAACGAGGTGAATAAAATGGCTAATTATAATTCAACTGAGAAAAATAATTTAAAAACATTAGGATTAATCGTAAGAGTACATCGAGTAAAGAAGGGATACTCTCTTCGTGATTTAGCAAAATTATCTAATATCTCTCATACTCTTATATCAAATTTTGAAAAAGGGTTAATAACACCACATAATGACACACTTAAAGATATTTTTAAGATTCTTGAATTAAAATTTTATGACGATCCTGCAATTTCAGTAAAATTTAAAAAATTATATAAAAAAGCTTTTAAGTATATTTTTTTTCATGAGTATGGTGAAGCAAAAAAAATAATAAAGGAAATTGAAAAAGATAAAGAAAAATATGAAAACAGTGTTGAAGTAATTAACTTTGCAATAATATTATGTTTGTATTATGCGATTTCAAATATATACTCTGAACATACAGAAAAATACCTATCACAATATGAAGTTGTATTAGAGTTTTTTTCACCTAATCAAAAGCAATTATATTATTTTATTAGAGGGCTTGATTTTATTAATAAAGAATTGTTTAGTGATGCTAGAGAGTATTTTGTGAAAGCTTTAAATGTAGGAGATTCAAAACTTAATATATTAGTAAAAGATTACTATGTTATATCTTTGAGTAAGTCAAATAAATTTGTTGATGCAAGAATAAATGCTCTTGAGGCAATAAAAGCATTTGAAGCTCAAACAAACTAT
>JAUVLT010000101.1 GCA_030600605.1 Mycoplasmatota bacterium | reverse complement strand
ACTCTATTATACTCTATTATGTTTGTTTTTAAAATGTAAATATTTCGTTTGCATTTCTTTTTAGGTAAGTGGCACAGAATAGTATGCAACCTTTAATTCAGCATTACGCCATTTATTCCAAATACTAGATTCTTCCATCTTTATGCCTTTTGGATATAATACTGGCTTACGCTTGCAATTAGTGCGTTGGCATGGGTATAAATCACAGTATTTTTTGCAGTATTCAAGTGGAGGCTTGCTCATTTCACTTCACCTAATTTTGCTTCAACGATAAACTCATTAACATGTAATATAACATCTTCGTATAATGCGACTTTATCCTCTAATGATAATTCTTTATTATGATATGTTTCATTTAGATATTTAAACCCCTCATCTAATATCTCAATTTTAGCTGATAATTTAGGACATTTCATATTATTCTTCCCCCTTCTTTTTATGAATGTTAATCATATAATCATATAATCTTTGTAGGTCGCTTAAATGTAATCCTTTTAAATTCATTTTAGGACATAAGTTAATTATCTTTACTATTAGTTTTTCTTCATTGTTTAATGTTCTGGTTCTTGGTAATTCATTCATTATTTTGATTCCTCCAATTCTTTTTTTATAGCATTATGTATTGCTTTTTCGTTTTTTGTTGCAGTGTATCTTACTTGCCCATCTTTACTAGCCCAATTAACCTCATACCAATATTCATCCCATCCTTTAAGCTGTATAACTTTCTTTTTCTTTAAATATGTATTTAATTCTTCTTCTGTTTTGAAAGTAAAATAACCTCTCCCACCAACTTTAGTTTCACTGCCAATATATGTTGTAAATGGCATACCATTTTTCATAATGTATCTTCCAGTTCTAATACCATTATAAGCATCTCTAATATTTCGTTCGGCAGTATCAGCATTATATTTGGAAGGGCTGTATGGGTCGTAGAATATCTTTGTTGCTGCTTCTGACATTGAACAACCCTCATATTTAGTAACCCTTGTTATTAGGTTAAAGAAACTATAAACATATGGCGGAGTATTATGCTTTTTATGTTCTAACGGTTGTGAAAATACTCGCATATCATCTGGCAAAATGGTGCTAATTAAAGACAAATTACCTACTTTTTCGATTGTGATTTTGCCTTTATCATATAATGAAGAAATAATATCCCTCATTTGGTTATAACTTAAATCAACACCTCTATGTCTTTTAACAAGACCTATTAACATTTCATTATGTGTTCTTAATGGTTGAGTTACTTTACACATATAATCAAAAACAATAGCTTCATTATTCATCATTTTTACACCTTTACCTCTCATAAAATATTATTCCCTAAAATACAGTTTCTTTAATCGTTGTAAATTGACCGACTTTGGTTGCAAATATTTGTTCTCCAAATACTTTAACCATTTGTAGATGTTCGTTATCAAGTCCGCTCATTTCATCAATGAAGATAAATGATTTTGGTATGTAGTAATACTCTTTAATTTTGCTAATGATTTCAGTTGCTCTTACAGGGAACATTCCAGTATTGATTGTTTTGATATTCACGAAACGGTCTTTAATATCACGAACATAAATCTCGCACATTCTAGTATCATATTCTCCGTTTGATACATTCAATTTGTAAAGTTTAAACTCCACATTAGCACCAAAGATGTTAGACACTTTCTTATCAAGTTTTTCATACATCTCTTTTTCAAGTTCTTTGATAAGGATTATAATATCATTTTTTAGTTGTAAGTCATCTTGTAATTTATCAAGTTCTTTTCTTTTAAGTTCAGCATTTTTACGATAAGATTTTGCTGTTGATTCGGTGCTTGTGATTTTGGTAAATGGCTCTTTTTGATTTTCAAGTTCTTGAATTTGATTATTGATATTGATAACAACTTGTTGTGAATTAGTTTTAAGTTCCTCTTTTTGATTTCCAAGCTCATCAATTTCTTTTTTATAACCAATAATTTCTTTATCAGTTACTAAATCAAGTTTTGGTAATTCTATTTTTTGATTTGATACTTCTTTTTCTAAAGTATTTACTTTTTTAAATAACAAGTTCATATTCTTATCAAGCTGATTTCGTTGTTCTTGTAAGTTTAGGATTGAATCAGTTAATACTTCAACATCATCAGTTAAAGAGTTTACACCCTCTGCAAGTCCAACTACAAGATTTTTAGATTTTTCACCACTTGCATTTATTCTTGATTTTTCAGTGTCAATATGTTCTTTCGTTTTAGAAACATCAAAGATAGAACCGCATTCAGGACAAGTATATTCTTTACCTATTGGATTAGGATTTTCCAATTCTTTCCATTGTGCTTTCAATTCAAATAATAATTTAGTAGCATCATTAAGACTATTTTGTTTCAATTCAAGTTGAGTATTCAAACGAGATAATTTGTTTTCTTTCTCTGTGATTTTACCATTCAATTCAGTTTTATCACTTCTTAAATCATTCAATGAATTTTGTTTTTCTTTGAGTTC
>JAUVLT010000048.1 GCA_030600605.1 Mycoplasmatota bacterium | reverse complement strand
GGGAAGAAAAAAAAACAGAAAGGAATGCGGGATGTAACACCGTAAAATCGAACTTTAAACGAGTCTCGAAGTAATCCATCTAGCAGTCTTCAAAGAGTTAATGGTGAGCAAAGAAATCCAACCAAAATGATCATGAAAATAAGTAAAAATTAAAGGGGAATAATTCGATTATTAGTATGAAAACGGGGAGAATGCCATGTCACCAACAAAAGAGAAGAATCGATTTGAAGATGCGAAAAAGAAAGATATGATAAAATACATGAATGCGGCAAAAAGAGATTTTAACGATGCCAAATCAAAGAAAACGTTAGATCGGTTGAAAATTGATTTAATCAAGATGTATTTCCCTATTAAAAATGATCCTTCGTTGATGGCGTTTAATGAACCTCGGATAACTCTACTGAAAAGAGTCAATTTAAATTTGCAATTTCTCCATCGCTTGCAAGAAGTTAAAAATCAAATGGGACAATTAAATGTTAGCGGTGCGTATGACGAAATCTTAGCAACCTCTCGTTCGGTAAGAGATCACCCAGAAAGAGCTTATTTATATGATTGGATCAAACATGAAATACGAGAAACACTGAGTTTTGTAGCAGATCGATCAATTGAACAAGAAGAGAAGAAAAAACAAAAACAAGCATTTTTATAATTTGCTTGTTTTATTTTTCTATTTTCTTCTTCCTGATATAATTGCAATTAATCTTAGTAATTCGATATAAAGCCAAACAATTGTAACTACAAGTCCTAAAGAAAGCATCCATTCGTATTCTTTTCCAGCACCTGCTTCTACTAATTTGGTTATGTTATCAAAGTCTATGAGTAAGTATAATGATGAAATGATAACTGATAATACTACTATTCCGATGTATAATGAATATCCTGTTTGAGTATTTAATCCACCAAGCATAAACATAATCATTAAGATAACTCCAGCAAATAGTAATCCTATCAACATACTAAACATTGCTCTTCTGAAATAGTTTCCTACTCTTATAAGACCAGTGCTATATAAGAACAACATTCCAGCTAATACACCAAATGTTGCGAGTAAGGCCATCATTACTATTTCTGTTCCATAAAGATAAACAAACAATGCGGAAATAAATCCTAGGAATACTCCTTCCATTGTTGCATAAATTAAAGCAAACATCCAAGCCAATTGAACATTTCTATGAGCAAGTATAAGGGCAATTATCGCAATAATTGGAGCTGCGATAATTGTTATTATTGACATTCCAAAATTGGCATCAAAATCAAGTGAAGATCCAAAGTATAAAGCAATTACTGCGATAATTCCTAATAGTAATCCTGTCTTTTGAGTAACTCCACCATAAGTTGCTGAAATGGTACTATCTGAATACATATCACCCATTCTACTATAAACTGGGTTTGCACCTCTAAATCTCATTATAAATCAACTCCTTTATTTGAATATTATTATATCATAAAATTTTAAAAATTATCAAAAAGATTCAATTGTGAATTATCTGGTAATTCATCAAAGACATCTAACATTTCAAGTTTAGTAAATAATGTTTTAGAAAGACCTGTTCTTTCTTTAATATCATCTTTTGATTTAAATGGTTTTTCATTTCTTGCTTTAATAATTGATTTAGCTACTTTCATACCAAGTCCATCTATTGTAATAAATGGTAATAGTAATGATACATTATCATCATCAATTAAAAAGTCTCTTGAATCAGATCTGTTAATATCAATTGTATTAAATTTAAATCCTCTTTTATGCATTTCTAAAGCAACTTCTAAAACAGTATATAATCTTCTTTCTGTATCTTTAGCTGCGTTTCCTTTTTCATCGATATCATTCATTTTCTTTTGAATAGTGTACTCTCCACCAATGAAAGCATAAACGTCATAATCACTTGCTCTTTTACTAAAATATGCTGAGTAAAATAAGATTGGTTTATAAAGTTTAAACCAAGCAATACGAAGAGCCATCATAACATAAGCTGTAGCATGAGCTTTTGGGAACATGTATTTAATTTTTCCACAACTCCAAATATACCATTCTGGTATTTTGCTTTCTCTCATGATTAATTTATATGTTTCCCAAGCATCTTTATTAACACTAGGTTTTCCTTTTCTAATAAACTCAGCTATTTCAAAAGCAATATTATCTTGCATTGCAGCATTTATCAAATAAACCATAATATCATCACGACAACCAATTACATCTTTAAATGGTATTTTACCATATTTTTTATGCGATCCTCTTACTAAAGTTGCTGCGTTATTAAGCCAAACATCAGTTCCATGACTAAGCCCTGATATCTTAACAATATCAGCAAATGTTTGTGGTCTAGAATCTTTTAACATACCTCTTACAAAACTAGTTCCCATTTCAGGAATACCAAAACTAGCAACAGCACTATTAATATCTTCAGGATGAAGACCAATAATTTCTGTTGAGTTTAATAGTTTATAAACTTCAGGATCATCTAAGGGAATTTCTGTTGCATCTGCGAAAGGAAAATCAATTGGATTTTTTTTAACATAATTCATTAAATAACGAATCATTGTTGGATCATCATGACCTAAAACATCTAGTTTAAATAAATTATCTTCAAATGAATGATAATCAAAATGAGTTGTCATCCAACTTGATTCAATGTCATCAGCTGGAAACTGAACTGGCGTTACATCAATTATTTCTTTATAGTTAGGAACAACCACAATTCCACCTGGGTGTTGCCCAGTTGATCTTTTAACTCCAGTTATTTGTTTAGCTCTTCTTTCAATTTCAGCTTTACGCATTGTTATATTTTTCTTTTCTAAATATCCTCTAACATATCCAAAAGCTGTTTTATCAGCAACCGTTGAAATAGTTCCTGCTCTAAAGGTTCTATCTTTTCCAAAGATGTCTCTAATATACTCGTGAATAATCGGTTGATAGTCTCCTGAGAAATTTAAATCAATATCAGGAACTTTATCTCCCTTAAATCCTAAAAACGTTTCAAAAGGAATTGAGTGTCCATCTTTAGTCATTGTTGCTCCACACATTGGACATGATTCAGTTGGTAAATCAAAGCCACTTTCTACTTTATCTAATAACGACTGAAGTCTAATTTCATTATCATTCATACCATATTTTATTTTTTCTTCATTTGTCATTTTAAATGAAGAAAAATGACATTTAGGACAAACATAATGAGGTGGCATTGGGTTAACTTCGGTTATATTCATCAATGTGGCAACTAAACTACTACCAACACTTCCTCTACTACCTACTAAATAACCTTCATCAAGTGATTTCTTAACTAGTAAATGCGAAATATAGTATACTGTTGAAAAATGGTTATTTGTGATACTTTTTATTTCTTTATCAATACGCTCTTTTACAATTAATGGAACATTTGTACCATAAATCTCTTTTGCTCTATCACTAACCATTTTGATTAGTTTATTTTCAATACTTGGAACACCTTGAAGAGCTAAGAAGTCATCACTTGGAACAAATAATTCATGTTTAAAAGCTTGAACAAAATCAATTTGATCATTAATTATATTCGAGTTTTTTACAACAACTTCTTTTCTTGTTTCTTCATCTAAAAATGAAAATTCTTCTAACATTTCTTTTGTTGTTCTTAAGTATTGACTTGGAATTTCTTTATATCTTGATAAAGGATGAAGTCCTCCACCAACAAGTGGTGTTTGCGTATAAATTGCACGATATCTTTTATCCTCTTTTGTTAGGTGATGAACATCCCCAGTTGCGACAACTGGGATTTTAAGCTCTTTACCTGCTTTAATAATTTTTTCAATAGTTTCTTTTATTTTTTCTTTAGAGTCATTCATGTTCTCTTCATAATGGCAAAAATCTGCGAGTGGTTGAATTTCTAGATAATCAAAATAGGCTGCTTTTTCTAGTAATTCACTATACCCTTTATTTAGCGCTGTTTCGAAGAAATAACTATTCATACAACCACTTCCGATAAGTAATCCTTCTCTATTTTTATCCAAAACACTTTTTAGTAATCTTGCTTCACGGTAGAAGTTTGTTGTATTAGCAATACTAACTATTTTATAAAGATTTTTTAGTCCTACTTCGTTTTTAACTATAATATTAATGTGTTTAGGAATAGCATATTTATAAGCATCTGTCTTTTTAGATAATTGATTAAGATTAATAACATTACTGATGCCTAATTTTTTAGCGTCTCTTAGCATATGTAAGAAAATATCAGCTGTAGCTCTAGTATCATAAATAGCACGATGATGTTGAACAAGTTCAACTTTAAAGTAACGAGCTACTGCCTTTAAGTTGAATCTTTTTAAATTATCTCCATAACAGTTTCTAGCTATTTGAAGAGTATCTATTGTTGGCATAACATCTTCATATAAATTATTTTCTTTTAATTCTTTATAAATGAATCCCATATCAAAATGAGCATTATGAGCAACCATAATTGTTCCTTTGAAAAACTCTTTAAAATCAATGATTACTTCTTCAATTTTCGGAGCTAACGCTACATCACTATTTTTAATTGAAGTTATGTTAGTTGTTAAAACAGAAAGTGGTCTTTCTGGATTAACATAAGTTTGGAATTCTTCTATAATTTGATTATTTTTTATTTTCACTGCTGCTATTTCAATTATCTTATCAAAGTTAACTGAAAGCCCTGTTGTTTCAAGATCAAATACAGTATAAACTGCATCTTCAAACGGCATATCAATTGGATCTTTGACAATTTGTAAATCAAATTTATCAATAAATGTAAATTCTACTCCATAAATTGGTTTAATAGCTCTATCTTTTGTTGCTTTATAAAAATCTGGGAAAGCTTGAACATTTGCATGATCAGTTAAAGCAATTGCGGTATGTCCCCACTTCTTAGCAGTTTCAACATAATCACTTATTGAAGTAATAGCATCTAATGTCGACATTTTTGAATGCAGATGCAATTCTACTCTTTTTTCTTTTTCTAAATCTTTACGGTGATCTTTAATATTAACAAATTTTGTTCTTTGGATAACAGTAGCAGTAATTGATACTTCATCACTAAACTTATCATAAGATGCAAATCCTGATACTTTTATTCCCATCCCGATTTTTGTTTTACTTAAAAAATCAATTTCAACTTCTTCTCTAACAAATTTCTTAACATATATACTATCTTCTTTATCACTCACAATAAAAGTAAATAAGCCTGTTTTACTAAGCTTTTTATATTCGACGCTAGTAACTTCTCCTTCAAAGATAAATAAAGCTTTTTCTTCGACTGATTTATATTCGATTAAATCATTTTCAGTAATCGGAATATCAGATATTTTATTCTTAATTTTTCTAATAGCGTTATTGTTATATCCTACAAAAATATTTTCTTCAACTGAGATTTCAGCATTTTGAGTAACTACATTAATAAAATCCTGATCTTGCTTAATCATTCTATCTTTGATTAATGGAGCATCGGCACATATTCTAGTTGCGAGGATTGCATCAAATCCCACTTTCAGTAATTCTGATTTTATTTCATATAATAAATCAGTAACAAAAGTACCGTCTTTAGGACAAACTACCTCTAATCTATTATTTTTTATCTCTACTTCAAAATCTAAGATTGAACTAAATCTTGGTTTTTTCTTAGTAAGTTTTTTTAAAACGTAATCATAATACTCTTCTAATTGAGAATTATCATTATTTAAATACTTAATTTTAAAATCTGTTTTAGTTATATAAGTAAGTTTTTGGGGCAGTAATTCTAATCTTTTAACAAATTCTAAGAAATCTTCAATTTTTAAAACATTATCAAATTCAATATCAAAAAACCAACTATTGTCGGCTTTATTTACTGTGATTTCATTTAATTTTCCTTCGTAAGTTTTAATTTCACTAAGTAAATCTAAAAGTTCTAAAAGTTTCATTAGCTTGTCATTCATGTTGTCAACTCCTAAATCTAATTTCTACAAATAATTATATCATATATTGTGGCCATTTCGCTTAAGAAATAAAAAAAAGTAGAATAGTTTCTACTTTTTTTCTTCAAAGTCAATTCTTACTTTTCCCGCTAATATTTCCTCTAATGCAATACCTACAGGTTTACTACATTTTGGGTCAATTGCTGTATAGTCATCTTCTTTAATAATTTTAGCTCTTTTTGCTGATGCATAAGCTAATTTATACTTCGAATTAATTTTTGTTAATAGTTTATCAATTGATGGATAACGTAATCCTTCTTTATTTCTCATATCTATTCAACTCCTAACATTTCTTTGTATTTATATATCGATCTTTCTGTTTTTGCATGTTCAGCACGGATGATTGCCATAATTCTATCCGCCGCATTAGTTACTTCATCATTTACTACTATATAGTCATATTGATGGGCAAGTGGGAACTCTCTATCAGCTTTATCCATTCTTTTCCCCATTGTTAATGGATTTTCTGTTCCTCTTCTTAATAATCTACGATATAAAGCTTCTTTATTTGGTGGTGCTATAAATATAAAAACACCATCTTTAGCTTTTTCTCTTACTTGAGATGCACCTTGAACTTCAATCTCTAAAACAACTTCTTTTCCTAGTTCTAATTGTTTGTCAATTTTATCTCTTGGTGTTCCATAGTAATTTCCAACAAATCTTGCATATTCTAAAAATTTGCCTTCTTTAATTCGCTTTTCGAATTCCTCTACAGAAACAAAAAAGTAGTCAACACCATCAACTTCGCCTTCTCGTGGTTTTCTTGTTGTCATTGAAATTGAATAAACTAAATCATGACCTTCCATTTCAAATAAAGCTTTTCTAACGGTTCCCTTTCCTACTCCGGAAGGACCGCTAATAATTATTAATAACCCACGTTCATTGAGTTTCATTCACAATGTCCCTCCTTATATATAGACTATATATATTATTTATCTTATATCATAACATTTTTAAATAGTAAATGTAAGTCTTTAAAAACAATTTTTTATATTTTTTTTAATATGTTATAATTATTTTGGTGATAACTATGAGTTTTGATGGTAATATTGTTAAAAAAATTACAAAAGAGTTATACGGTTGTCTTAATACAGGAAGAATTAATAAGATTTACCAGTTATCAAAATATGATTTACTTTTTATAATCAATACAAAAGCTGGTAGAAAACAATTATTAATTAGTAATTCGCCAAGTTATTCAAGAATTCATTTGACCGAAATGAAATATGAAAAGCCTGATTTTCCACCTACTTTTTGTATGTTTCTAAGAAAACATCTTGAAGGCGGAATAATAAAGGATATTTATCAAATCACAAATGATCGTGTGATTATTTTTCTAGTACAATCAAGAAATGAATTAGGTGATTTAGTCAATAAAAAATTTATTGTTGAAGTAATGGGAAGACACTCTAACATTATTATCGCTGATGAATCTAATAAAATACTTGAAGCAATTAAACATGTTATGCCCTTTGATAATAAAGAAAGAACTGTCTTTCCTGGGGCTATTTATCAATATCCTGCCTCGAGTAAAATTAATCCTTATGATATTGAAAAAAGAAATCTATTTTTAGAGAATCCCGAAAATCTTAACGAAAAAATGTTACTCAATAATTTTATCGGATTTTCGCCTCTAATTACCAATGAAATTATTTATCGTTTTGAGCATTCTAAAAAATCGATTAATATAATTTTCGAAGAAATCTTAAACGAATTTAGCCCCCAAACTATTTCTTCTAAAAAGGAATATTTCTACTATACTGATATAACATACCTAAGTGGAGAAAGAAAACATTTTGAAAGCGTAAATGAATTACTAGATCGCTATTACTACGAAAGAGATACAATCGATATCATTAAGCAAAAATCCAAAGATTTAGTCAAATTTATTAAGAATCATATAATAAAATCGAAAAATAAGATCGAAAAATTAAATAAAGATTTAATCAAAACACAAAACAAAGATGCCTTAAAAGTTAAAGGCGAACTCATTCAAGCTAACCTTAATAAAATAGTTAAAGGTGATCCATCATTAACTTGTATTGATTATTATACTAATAGAGAAGTATCAATTGACCTCGATGAAAAAATATCGCCAATTAAGAATAGTGAAAAGTATTTTAAAAAATATAAAAAACTTAAGACAAGTGTTCCTTATATCAATATCCAAATTAAAGAAGCATTAAATGAAATAAAATATTTTGAACAATTACTTCATCAAGTTGAAAACTCATCTCTAAAAGATATCGAAGAAATAAAAGATGAATTAATTATAAAACAATATATCAAGAAAAAAATTATTAACAAGAAAAAGAAAAAGCGCCCTAATTATGACACTTATTATGATGAATTAGGTGTAGAAATCCTTGTAGGTAAGAACAATATCCAAAATGAGTACATAACTCACAAACTAGCCAAACACAATGAAGTTTGGTTCCATG
>JAUVLT010000034.1 GCA_030600605.1 Mycoplasmatota bacterium | reverse complement strand
CTGCAACCAAGGGCTATTAGTGATAACGGCAAGCACAGTTGTTTTGCATACAACAGGAAGAGGTTCGATTCCTCTATGGTCCACCATACATCTATAATTCAAAGGCTAGAATATCTGTCTCTTAAACAGATAATATAGGTTCGAATCCTGTATACTTCACCATACGTGCATAGTTTAATGGGAGAACTTCGCTCTGATACGGCGAAAACGGTAGTTCGATTCTATCTGTACGTACCAAAATGTCGCAATTAACACTTTAAAATGTCTCAATTAAATACCTTGTATAAAGGATTTAAAGTAAATTTAAAATAAAAATGTCGCAATGAGCGTTTTAAAATGTCGCAATCAAAGAAGATGCTGAGGTCGGCTCCTCAAACTGCCTTGAAAACAGTAGTAACTTAAATGTTAATGGTTCGATGCCATCACCTTCTGCCAATCTATTGTCGTCTAAAGGTAGGACACGAGGCTTTGAACCTTGCAATGGAGGTTCGATACCTTCCGATAGAACCAAGTGTCTGTAGCTTAATGGTAAAGCCACCGGCTGTTAACCGGAAGAGTCTAGGTCCGATTCCTAGCAGATACGCCATCAGAGTGTCATATAATGGCAGTATGGGAGTCTTGGGTACTTCACGCAAAGGTTCGATTCCTTTCTCTCTGACCATAGAAGATAAACCAAATTGGATTTGGTCCTGTTTGCTAAACAGTGAGTGGTGTAAAGCCATAGAGTTCGATTCTCTTGTTTTCTGCCAAAGGCGTTTAGTTTAATGGCAAAACGCTGCTCTTATATAGCAGTTCCAATGGTTCGATTCCATTAACGCCCACCATGTGGATATAGCTCAGTGGCAGAGCAATGGTTTGTGGAACCATGTACTTAGGTTCGATTCCTAGCATTCACTCCAGTTTCAATAGCTTAGTAGTCCAAGCATCTGGTTGAAGCCCAGAGGATTTAGGTGCGATTCCTAATTGAAGCACCATACTATGATAGCCAAGAGGAAAGGCAGGAGATTGCAAACCTTCTATCACTGGTTCGAATCCAGTTCATAGTTCCATGCTAGATTAGCCCAACGGAAGAGGCAAACGGCTTAGACCCGTTTCAGTATGGGTTCGAATCCCTTATCTAGTACCACGCTTTTATAGCTCAATGGAAGAGCAACTGTTTTGTAATCAGAAGACATGAGTTCGATTCTTATTAAAAGCTCCATACTCATATAGCCCAATCGGCAGAGGCAGATGATTCAAAACCATCTTAGTGATAGTTCGAATCTATCTACGAGTACCAAGCTCAGGTAGCCCAATTGGAAGAGGCAAGTGGCTTAAAACCATTTAGTTGTGAGTTCGAGTCTCACTCTGAGTACCAAGCTCGGATAGTTCAATGGAAAGAATACCTGTCTTCTAAACAGATGATAAAGGTTCGAGTCCTTTTCTGAGTACCATACTGGATTAGTTCAAAGGGAGAATAGCTGGTTTACATCCAGAAAATATGGGTTCGATTCCTATATCCGGTACCAAGCGAGTATAGTTTAATGGCAGAATAGGAGTTTTCCAAACTTTTGACGTGGGTCCGATTCCCACTATTCGCTCCAAATAATTATTTTTCAGTTGTAAATTAAAGGATAAACTAATTATATTTTCACACAACAGATATATGATTATAAATCCTTACGGATTTTGTTCCTACCAACCGAACTCTTAATGAGATAATATGGTAGTGAAATAAGAGAGAAGTGTAAATATGCGGATACGCTTTGATATTTCTCTCCAGCTGAAAGTTAATTATTATAGATGAGGGGATGTTTTAATTTGATAAGACAGAGATGCAATATCTCTCATCTCCACCAAACAGTACATTTACAAAACAGGGTTATATAGTTATCCATCTACTCATAGGAAGTAGAAGAAAGGAAAACTAATATGATAAAAGAATATAAACAAGCTTATCAAGAAGTTAATGATGAGTTTCAACAACAAAAAATAGAAAAATTTAAAGTTGAATTAAAAAAATATAAATTGGAACAATTACAATTTCAAGAAAACTTTAAACAACAAAAACAAGATATAGAAGAAAAATTACGTATTATAAAACTTAATTTAGATAATCTTGATAAAGGAGATTTTAAAGCAATAGAAGAAAGAATGAAAAAATCAGAGAAAGCTAAGGATTTAACACAAACTTCATTTACTTGGATTCCAAAATGGTTTGATGATAGTTGGACAGCTGGAACTTTTCCAGTAGGAAATAAAACATTTTATTTTTAATTAATTTATAAAGATAACTAAACCCTGTTTTTTAATAATAAATAATATGAAAAAAAATCATGTAGTTTATCAAACTCATAAACCAGAAGAAGCCAAACTTTTGAGAAGTTTAGGTTTTATTTATAAAAAGGAAAATAAAATATATGAATTTGAATATAATGTAGAGTTAGGACTTGCATTAACAGATTTAAGACGTGAAAGAAATTTTAAATTATGAAAGTTGAATATTTACAAAAATTGAAAGAAAGTCAAAAATTAAGAGATATAGAATGGGGACTATGTTATGAGAATCCATATTATTGGATGACAAATTGGGCTTTGACACTTGATTCTCATGACCCTGGAAATCCAATAAAACCATTTCCAGATAAAAAGTACATTAAAATATTAGTTGATTTATGGCTTAAATATCCATTATTATTGATACCAAAGACTAGACAAATGATGATGTCGTGGATATTTACATCATTATATCTATGGGATGCTCAATTTCATGTAGGTAGATTAAATTTTTTCCAATCAAAGAAATCTGAAGATGCTGACCAATTAGTAAGAAGAGCAAAGTTTATATATGACCATGAACCAAGATTTTTAAAAAGATATTTTGAAGATGGTAAATTTAATAATTTAGTATGTAATCCTCAACATGGAGGACAACATACACAAGGAAAATTAACATTTCCTCAAATTTATTCTGAAATAAGGGGAATCCCAGAAGGAGGAGATATTATAAGAAGTTATACTGCTAGTGGAATATTTGAAGATGAAATGGCATTTCAACCAGAATCATCTGATGCTTATACTGCTGCGAAACCAACACTATCATCAATGGGTAGATTTACAGGAGTAAGTACTGCAGAAGATTCAACATTCTTCGACGATATGGTTTACGATCTTATAGAAGTATAATATTATGAAAATGTATACAGAACAACAAGCAAAAAATGCAGGATATAGTTCAAATTTTGCTTTTTGTTCAGACAAAGAATTTACTAAAGGAACTTATACTGATGTAATAGATACTATTAGAAAACTTGATAATGGAGATAAATTATGGACAGTTACAGAGAAAGCAATGTATAATCCTGAAACTAAAAAAATGTCTTTAACAATAATTAAAGTAAATAAATTGATTAAAAAAAATGCAATATAAAGATGTACAAAAACCCGAAATAATAAAAGGATTTAAGCTATGGGAAAATAAATTAAATGGTTTTACAGTAGCAATGGTTCATTATACTGCAGATCCTTATAAAGACCCAGATAGAAAAGGGAAAGAATGGTTTAAAAGAGAAAGAAAAGGTTTTCCGAAGGCTAAATGGCTTAAAGAGTATGAAATAGATTCTACAACTAAATCAGGTAGTTTAATCTATGGACCAGAGTATTGTGATTTTAATGATGCACATCATTTTATAAAATCATTTAAAATTCCAGAACCTTATGAATTATTAATATCATTAGATTTTGGACAAAGAAATCCAACAGCTGGATTAGTAGCAATATGGACTAGAAATAAAAAACTTTATATTATTGATGAATATTATAAACCAAATATACCTTCAAAAAGTTCTAAGGAAATGTTTGAAAAATTTGCTGTTTATATGGGAAGAACTGAAGCCCAAATGAGAGCTATGTCTATTGAAGATAAAAGAAGATTGGCTATGCAAGTTTTTTCTACTAGAGTAATAGACCCATCTACAACAGCTAAAAATAGAGTTAAAAGACTTGGGTCAGGAGAAGAGATAGAATATTCAATTATAGAAGAATTTTGGGATAATGGATGGGATTTTGAACCAGGGAATAATGATGTATCTTCTGGAATAACTAGAATAAGAGAATATTTTCAAATAGAAAATAATCAATCACATCTTTACGTATTTGCAGATAAATGTCCTAATTTATGTAGAGAAATAAAGAATTATCGTTATAAAGAGTTTACAGAATTACAAGGTCGGACAAGAAATAAATCAGAAGACCCAGTTAAAAAGAATGACCATGGATGTGATAGTTTAAAATATTTAATAATGACAAGACCTAAAACTCCTAAATTATTAGAAAAACCAAAGACAAAAATACAAAAGGATATAGAAAATCTTCTTCGTCCAAAAATTATTACAAATGATTGGGATGTAGACAATTAAAAAGCATGAATAGATTAAAGAGAAAAGAAAGAAGAGAAGCTTATGAAAAATTAAGGAATATTAAAAAATTTAATATGCCTAAAGAATATAGGTTTCAATTTAATATAAAGTATATGAGTGGAGACTGGATTAAAAGTTGGGCTTCATTCCAAAGATTAATAATAAATAATACAAAAAAAGTATGAAAAAAGACAAAGAAACAGTAAAGGAAGTAGTTACTCCAGAAGTAGCTGCAAAAGAAGATTTAGAAAGAAGAGGCAAGATGTTTCAAGTAGATTTAGAAATTTCTTCAAAGAAATATCAAGTTATGTTAGTAGCTTTGATTGCTCCACAAGGACCAATTTTACAAATAGTAGACCAAAAAAACGTAAAAAAATAATATGAATATAAAACCAAGAAAAGGTGTTATATTGATTAAAAAGCATAAAAACACCGCATTAAAAGTAGACATTGTTATAAATGATGAAGAAGAAGATAAGAAACTTATAACAGGAGAAATACTTGAAGGAGAAGATAAAGGGAAAACAGCTATATTTGGTAAATATGCAGTTTCAGACCTCGTGCTTAAAGGAGTTTTATATTCTTTTTTAGATGTTGCAGATATAGTAGGTTTTTGCGATTATAAAGAATAATAATAAATAATATATGAAGATGTTTGACAAAATTACAACACACGACCATTGTAGAATGCAAGTATTTAAAAGACAATATTATTTTATACATCTTATTTTAAAATTTTATAAAACATATATAAAATATAAAATATTCAATAGAGATAAATTAGAAAAACGAATGAATCAAAAAAGAAAACAACATTATATAGATTATCCAGAGTTATATAATGGAAGAAGTATTATTAATAATAATAAATAAAATGTATAAAGAAGTATTGTTTGATGAACAAGCGAGAGAAAAAATATTAAAAGGAGTAGAAATAACAGCAAAAACTGTTAGTTCAACTTTAGGACCAAGAGGTACAAATGTAATATTTGAAGAAAGTGTTTACCCAACCATTACTAAAGATGGAGTTACAGTAGCTAGACAAATATTTTTAGAAGACAAGTTTGAAAATATGGGAGTTATGATGACTAGAGAGGCTGCTGAAAATACTAATCGTGAAGCAGGTGATGGTACTACAACAACTATAGTTTTATTAGAAGCTATGGTTCAAGAAGCAAATAAGTATATTACTACAGGAATGAATCCTATACTTTTAAAAAGAGGAATGGATTTCGCCCTTGAAAATATATTAAAATCTTTGAGTAAACAAGTTAAAGAAATAAAAACAGAAAAAGAAAGATTACAAATAGCAACTATTTCCGCTAATAATGATAAAAAGATAGGACAAATGATTATAGATATTATTAAAAAAGTAGGAGTAGATGGAGTAGTTTTAGTTAAAAATTCAAATTCATCAGAAACAGAAGTCGAATATGTTAAAGGTACTAAAGTAGATGGTGGTTATTGTCATCCAATCTTTATAAATGATTATAAAAGATTAACAATTAATGTAAATAATCCTAAGATTATATTATGTACTGATGAAATACATAATCATTCACAAATATTACCACTTATTGAAAAAATGATAGCTACTGGTCATAAAGAAATGATATTGTTTGCTAAAAAGATAGAAGGAGCTGCATTAGCATTTTTAGCTCAAAATCATATGCAAGGTAAATTTACTTGTATTCCAGTAGAAATGGCTTCATTTGGTGGTTATCAAACAGATTTAATTTATGATTTAGCTGCCTTGACAAATGCCAAAGTTCTTGGTTTAGAAGATATTGATAGAATAGAAAATGGTGACCCAGAACATGTTGGTACTTGTGGAAATATAGTAATAGGAAGAGATAGTACAATAATTTCTGGTGGAGAAGGAAATATTAAAGATAGAATAAAAGAAATTAAATCACTTTTAGAAGACCAAGATGATTTATTTAAAATAAAGAAATTGAATGAAAGATTAGGTAAACTAACAGGTTCAGTAGCAAATATTAACGTTGGTGGAGCTAGTGAAACCGAACAAACTGAAATTAAATATAGAATAGAAGATGCTTTAAATGCTACAAGATATGCTATTAAAGAAGGAATTGTAGAAGGTGGTGGTGTTGCATTATTAAAATGCATGAAATTGTTACCAAATGAAATAGAAAAAGCTTTAGGAACAATTGTTTCTTCAAAAAAGGCAAATGTTAATAAAGAATTTACTGCAGGGATAGAAATAGTATATAATTCATTAAAAAAACCATTAGAAAAGATTGCTATTAATAGTGGCAAATCAGGGGAAGCTATAGTTGATAGAGTAATAGAAACAAATAATGGATATAATGCTTTAACAGAAGAATATGGTGATTTAATAAAAATGGGAATTATCGATCCTTATAGAGTTATTCAAAAAGAAATTTCTAATTCAGTAGCAACAGCTGGTATTCTAATAACAAGTTCTGCTGCTATAACAATTAAACCAGAAAAGGAATAAATATATGGAAATTATAATGATAGTAACAGTATTTTTAGCAACATTGACATTTCTTTATTTAACAGAAAATAAAAGAAAAAAAGCTGAAATAGAAAGATTTAGAGAATTTGTTAGAGCAATTAAATCAAAGGATGTCAATGAATATGTTGAAACAGAACCTGCATCAGACATTCCAATGCCAAAAGAAAAGACTGATGAATATATACAATTAGAAGATATTGCACCAGAAGATTTATTAAAGAAATTAAAAAAATGAAAATAACAAAGTTAAAAATCAAAAAGATAGTACCCAATGAAGGATTAGTAGGATTTTGTTCATTTGTTATGGATGATTGTTTATTCCTAGGGAATATAGCTATTTTCACTAATATGCATAGAGAAGGATATAGATTAGTTTTTCCGGAAAAGAAAATCCAAGAAAAATCTATATCAATATTTTATCCATTAAACACTGACTTTTACTTTTTATTAGAAGAGGCAGTTAATAAAGAATTACAAGCATGAACTTAAAAGATTTAAGAACAATTACAACAAAAAATAAAGGAGCTGTCAAATTGATAGATTCTTTATATGACGATTGTATTGCCAAAAACTTGAAAAAGCATAAAGAATGGTATCTTAATGAAAGATTCGTTAGAGGAGACCACTGGGTTGTTTATAATAAAACCTCAAATAAAGTAATGTCATTACCTCTTAAAGAAGGTGAAATAAGAAGAACAATTAATAAAATACGAACTCAAGTTAGAGGAGTAAAAAACTTTATTAAAAGAAGTCAACCAAGATGGGAAGTACATCCTGATGGAGTAGAAGAAGCTGATTTAAAAGAAGCACAACAAAAAAATACAATTTTACAATATTTTTATAGAACTAAAAATTTTAGACAATTAATGACTGATTCTATTACCAATTCTATGAAAATGTCAGTAGGATTAATAGAAGGAGCTGTAGAAGAACAAAACGGAAAATTCAATATAGATTTCTGGGTAGATGATACGTTTCAAATAGTATTTGACCCACTTTCATCAACTATTCAAGGAAGTAGATTTTATATAAAAACAAAACCAAGGGCTATTTCAGCTATTGAAGAGGAATATGGAGTAAAAATTGTCGCTGATAATAAAAGAGCCGCAGCTCAATATAAAGAATTATTAGAAAATGAAAAATATGAAGACGGTGGAGCTAAGGGAGGAGAAGATTTAGAAACTGCTATTGTAAAAGAACTTTGGATGAAATGGGAAGAAGAGGATAAAGATGATGAAGGAAATCATACATCAAATCCTAAAACTAAAATTAGAGTAATTACTGTAGCTGCGAATAAAATTCTTAGAATATATGAACCAAAATATAGACAATATCCTTTATGGAAATATACTCCAGAAAGAGAAGCAGGAGTTATGTATCCAGATTCATGGGTAAAAGATTTAATTTCTCCTAATAAAAGTTTAGATAAAACAGTTTCTTCTCTTGAATCTTATGTTCAACGAATGCTTAAAGGTAAATGGCTTATTAAACAAGGGGTTGAAGTATCAACAATTACTGACCAAGGAGCTGAAAAAATATATTATAATGGTTCAGTACCTCCATCTCAAATGAATCTACAACCATTACCAAGTACTCCATTTACATATACTGATAGTCTTGAAAGATGGATAGAAGAATTTGGAGGTATTCGTGAAGCATCACTTGGAAGGGTACCTGGCTCTTTACAATCAGGAAAGGCTTTAGAAGCGTTACAATCAGCTGATGCTGCCGTAGTAGCAGAACCTATAGAAAATATGGAAATTGTACTTCAGAATATTGGTGAATTTTGTTTAGAAATTATTTCAGACTATTCTATTAGTTCAGAAACAATAGTAGAAGAAGGAAAATCTGTTAAATATATTGGTGACGTTGAAGAAGGTAGAGCACCAGAAGATGCTTTAATAATAAAACCTTCTAAAATTAAGGTTAAAATAGTTCCTGAAATTGCTTATACAGAAGAAGCTAAATTATCAAGATTATTACAATTAGCTGAAGGTGGATTAATTGACCCTCAAACAGTATTGGAAAAATTAAACGTTTCAAATATAAGTGATGTTCTAGAAAGAATGAAAAAAAGAAAAGAACAAGAAATGCAAGAAAATATGATTAATCAAAGGGAATCACATAGAACTGATGGAAATGGACCAGAAGATACTGCTGATTTAGCAAATCAAGAAAATATGCAAATGGCAGCAGGACAAGATGTTCCTATGACACCACAAACATTATGGACACCTGAGCATACTCCATTACATATTGCTTTTATACAGGAAAATCCCGATGCTTACGAACAAAATAAAGAAAAATATGATGCTCATATAAATAATGAAAATCAATATCAATAATAAATAACATAAAAAATATGAAAGGATTTTTAAAAACAATTAGAAAAAAAGCAAGTATTAAAAGAAAACCAATTACTAGAATTAAAAGAAAACCAAGACTTTTAAGGTCAATTAAAAAAAGAGTAAAAATAAAAAGAACTCCTAAAAAACCAAGAGTTAAAAGAAAACCTTTAAGGGTTAAACCTTTACCTTGGCAAGACCAACAAGAGAAAATTTATAGTAATACAAAAAGAGGTAGAAAAAATAAATTAAAAGACCAAGCATCAAAAAGAAAACTTAGTACATTGTCTAGTGTTACAAAGAGTAGAACAAAGAGACGACAAAAAATTAGAAATACTATGACAAATACCTTACAAAATGCAACAATCAATCCACAATCAAGAGCTGGTGGAAGATTGAAAACAAAGTTAAGAAAATAAAATTTAGATAAATTTATATATCCCAGAACAGTGACTGGGTCAACAAATAACGGTTAATAAATAAAAAAAAAGAAATGGAAGACAAAGATGTGATAGAGGAAGTAAAAAAAGTCGTTGAAGGTGACGACACTGAAACTCCTCCAGTAGAAACACCAGAAGATGCAGCTTCGCAGGAAGTAAAAACTGAACCAGAGGAAGAAATCAAGGAAGAGGTTGAAGAAAATCCAGAAGAACCTGAAGAAGAGGTTGAGGAAGTTGAACCAGAACCTGAAAAGAAACCAAAGGTTGAAAAAAGTAAAACTAAACAAGAAAAATTAGAAGAACAAATTTCTAATTTGAATATTGCCATTAAAAATGAAAGAGAAGGTAAAAGAGAAGATTCTGAAAAGATAACTGCTCTTCAAGAGGAATTAGATGAAAAAAATAGTCTAATTACAGACCTCAAAAATAAACCAGAAGAATTGAAATTGGAAGAAGATTATACTGGGCTTACAGCTCAGCAAGTCGAAGAAATCTTTGAACGTAAATCTGCTGAAAAAGAAAAATCAGATTTAACTGATAAACAAGCAGCTAATGTTAAAAAAGAGATTGAAGAACTTTCTATTGAATTTGATGGTAAAGACGGAAAACCTCTTTATGAGGATGCAGAAGTTTTTAAATGGCAAAAAGAACAAAACAAATTATATCTTTCTCCAAAAGAAGCGTTTAATGCTATGAAGCAAAATGAATTAATTGACTGGGAAGTTAAACAAAGACTTGCTGGTAAGAAAACTACAAAAAAAGTTGAAAAGCCTTCAGCTACAAAAGAGGTTCACGAACCTGTTAAAAAAAGTGAAGGTCCAATAGATGATACAGATATGTCTAAAATGGTTTCAGAAGCGATTAATGATGTAGAGAGAGAGATTTAGAAAGGACCAATAAAATGGGTCAATCAGTAACAAATTTGGCTGGTGCAGCAATGAGAATTTATGACAAAGTTGTGCACGAACAAATTTTCACAAAGAACGTACTTTGGAATAACGTTCTAAAAAATATTGCAAGAGATATAGGTTCTGCTAGTACAGTTGGAAGCGCAACAACTAGTGGCGGTGGTAAACTTTTAACAGTTCACTACAAAAGAAATGTTGGTTCAGCAGCTGGTAGTGAAACAATTACACTTCCAACAGCTGGAAGCCAAGGATACTTACAAGCTAATGTTCCTATGAAATACAACTTCCAAACAGTTACTTTAACTGATGTTGTACTTCAATCTTCTAAGAGAAACAAGGAATTTTTAGTAAATGCTCTAGATTCAGAATATAAGGGTGCTAGAGAAGATATGCAAAGACAACTATCTAGACAAGGATATGGTACAGGTACTGGTGTTATCGCTCAATTGAACGGTGACGTAACTAGTGATGCTACTGTAGAATTAGATACTCCAATGGTAGGTAAAGATCCTACAGATTATCTTGAAATTGGTAATGCTATTATGACATCTGATGATGCCACAACAGCTACTAATACAGTATTTGGAACAGTTGATTCTATTACAGATGGTGATACATTTGAATTATCAACAGCTCAAACTACTACTTCAAATATGGATGACAACTGTTATTTATTTATTGCTCATACAGCATCTAGTCCAGATAGTTCTAATCAAGGATACGAAGTAATGGGTCTTAAGGGACTTATTGATGATAGTTCTAATATTACTACTCTACAAGGATTGTCAAGATCTACTTATCTTTGGTGGAAGAGTTCTGTTTCAAGCAATTCAAGTCAAAGATCTTTAACAGATGCTTTAATGCATACACAATATCTTGAAGCTAGAAAGAAAGGTAATCCTAAGTATGGTTTAACATCATTTGATGTTTATAGTGCTTATGGTCAATTACTAACTCCAGATAGAAGATACACAGATAAGATGACACTTAAGGGTGGATTCACTGGTATTTCATTTAATGATATGCCAATTGTTCCAGACTACGATTGTCCTTATGATGAATTATATTTCATCGATCCAAGTACATTGTCTGTAGAAGACTTAGCTCCAATTTCATTCTTAAATGAAGATGGTTCTATCCTAGACAGAAGTTCAACAACTCCTGCCTGGAATGCTACATTGAGATACTATGCTAATCTTGCTATTAATGCTCCAAATAGGAATTCAGCATTGAGAGATATTATAAAATAAAATTATAATTTTCTATACTACTCCTTTTTCGAAGGGAGTAGCAAGAAGAAGATAATTAAATAAAAAGTATGAAAAAAGTTTATGTATGTGTATTAGAGCAAGGAAGTGTTTGTTCTAAAATGATGGATTTCTTAATTCAAATGGTAACTGAATCAAGAGATAAATATGATATATTATTTTATCATTCTAATATAATGGTAGTAGATAATAATCGTAATACAATTGTTAAGAAATTTTTAAAAACAGATTGTGATTATTTAATGATGATAGATGCAGATACAGTACCGAGCATGAATCCATTACCTTTGATAGAATATGAAAAAGATGTTATTTCATTACCAATGCCAGCAGGTAAACTTAGAAATGGTAAATTACAAATAATATTTACAGTATATAAACAAAAAGGAAATGAAATTATTCCTCTTAAATATGAAGGCGAAAGTTTTCACCAAATAGATACAGGTGGAACTGGATGTATGCTTATTAAGAGAGAAGTTTTAGAAAATATAAAAGCACCCTTTAATAGCAAGTGGAACAATGATGGGATTAGAATGGTTGGAAGTGATTTAGAGTTTTGCTATAAAGCTAAGAAAAAAGGTTATGAAATATGGACACATTGGGATTTTATGTGTGAACATTATAAGCAAATAGATTTGCTTAAAATATTAAAATCAGAAAAAAATGCCTAAGTATTCCTTCAGTTAAAGATCGAGGGAGGTCAACTATTAATGGGCATATTAATAAACGAATAAAAAATATATGATAAAAGATAGAAATATAGACCCTTTGGGGATTAGTTCAACAAAGTTAAGAGCAGAACGGCAATATATTATTGCAAAACCTTCTGTTTCAGCTATTTTTGTAGTTAATGTAGAAGATATTTCAGGTGGAGATGTAGCATCTTGTACTATTGTACGAAAAGTTTTAGATTATCCTAGAAATTTACTTTACACTTTAACTGATAATGCTAGTGATACATTAGAAGGTACATTCACTGTTGTAGGTACAGGTGTAAATAATGAGGTTGTAACTGAAACTGTAACTGTTGATTATAATGTTGCTGCTACAATGCCAGGAACACAAATATTTAAAACAATTACTTCTGTAGCTATTTCAGATGTTGCTAATAATGCAGCTTCTGATACAGCTTCTTTAGGAGTAAATATTACAACTGATGTAGCTTCATTTGGTTTACCAGATGCAATAGCTGCTGTTACAGATGTTAAAAATATTAATTGGCTTGATAGTGCAGTAAGTAAATCACAAAATATTGATGCAACTTCTGTAGTTATTGCTAGAAGTTGTTTTAGACCAGAACAAGCTGTTGCTGCTGCTGATGATTATATAATCACATATAAGAGTACAAAAAAAGGTATAAATAGCTAAAATAAAAATATATGTTGATACAAAATAATTCAAAAGCATTCGTAATAATGTACGGTGGTAAAGAATATAAAGTAGAATTAGGAAAAAATGACATTAAAGATGATGATGCTGCTAAATTTATTTTTAGTAAAGCTAAGGCATGGAAATTAAATGTTATTAAGGTTAAATTAGATAAAATTAAGCCCAAAAAGGCTAGTATTAAGAGAGTAACTAAGAAACCTGTCGTAAAGGTCAAAAAGGTTAAAAAAGCTGTTAAAACAAAGAAATAGACTTTATTTAGAGAAGATTGTTAATTCAGTCTTCTCAATAATGAAGTATTAAATTAAAAAATATGTATGAATCTTTAAAAAAGCAATTAAAACATTATGATAAACATCTCATAATGAAAGAAAAATTGGATGGAAGTAAGATGATTTATAGACAAAGTCCATTTTCTAAAATGAAATTTAAAGTATTCTCTATAGAAAATAAATTTATAGGAAGTGGTTCATGGATTATAAAAAAACTTAATTTTATGGATACTCAAAGACATAATATCCTTCAAGAAGTATTAGATTCTAATGCTAAACTTAAAAAGAAGGATACTGATACAAGGAAAATGTCAGAAGATGTTGCTTCATTAATGTTAGAAGAATATATTTAATAAATAATAAAAAAAGTATGTTATTACACAACAAGAAAAAAGAATTTGAATTGTCTTATGATGGAAGAATCTTCGTAATTCCAGAAGGTAAATTTCATTGTAACTCAATTCTTGGTACATTTATAAAGGGGATAAATGTTAAATGGGAAGATATTGATGTTGAAGTTCTTGATAATACTCAAGAATTAATAGACCTTCAAAATATTGTACCTGTTAAAGAAGATGAAACAGATAAAAAAGTAGCAGATAAAAAAGTAGAAGAAGAAGTAAAAGATGAAATAAAGAAATAAAAAGAAGTAGTAAAACCAAAGAAGTAGATTAAAAAATAAATTAAAAAAGTTTATTTTGAGAAGTGGGGACAAGCATTAGTTTGACTTCTTTCTAATAAGCTTTTACTAAACTTATGGGTTTACTAAAAGGACAACTTTACGCAGCTCCTCAAAGAGCATTGCCAACAAATAATAAAGAAAGCATTTCAGAAGTAATTGATATTACTAATGAAACAGTACAGCTTTATTATTGGAGTTCTGGCGTTAGAACAATTGACGCTGGAGAAGCGGCAGCAACTATCGTAGAAGGAAAATTAAGATACGATAATATTAAAAATTCATCTGGTTCTATGGAAGGAAATTCAGGTGATACATCATTATCATTTACTTGTGCAGCATTGACTACAGAAGTAGCTTTTGATGTTGAAACATTTGAAGTTACAGACCAACACACTGGATTAAGCAGAGCAACTGATATAACTGCTGATTTATCAAATGGTGAATATATGGTAGATTATTCTACTGGTATGATTTACGGTAAAAAGAAAACTACAGCTGCAACATGTACTGCTACAACATATAAAATTAAAGTGCCTATTGCAAGAAAAGCAACTGATGTTGGATTCAAGAAAATAGTTGAAGAAGCTTCTGCAACTGTTACTTATGTTGGAACAGCTTATCAAGGAACAGCTACAAGTGCAGCTAAATGGTTAATACAAAAGATTGATACAACAAGTGGAACTATAATTACTTGGGCAGGAAAAGCACAATTTGACCAAGAATGGGATAATAGAGCTTCTCTATCTTACTCTTAATAAATAAATACATAAATATATGAAAGCAAAATATGATTCCCTATTAGGGGAAATAAGAGAAGATGATTTAGACGGTGGAACAATATCTGTAGATACTGAATTTACAGGTAATGTAATTATAGGTGATGCTATTACTGATACGCTTACAATTAATAGTCAAGTCAAAAAACTTATTCTTGACAATGCTGTTTGGTTACAAGGATTAAATAATGCAGAAGACGCAAATATAAATATACTTAAAGTAAATGCTACTGATGGATTAGAATTTGGTAGTAATATTTTAGCTTTAGACGGCACAGCAGCAGCTCCTAGTTATTCTTTTACTTCTGATACTAATACAGGAATATTCAGATTAACAGCTGATGAATTAAGTTTAGGTGCTGGTGGAACAGAATTATTAAGACTAGATTATAATGAATTAGAAGTTCAACCTATGGCAACTTTAGCAACTGGACCAATAGAATTAGAAGAAGATGCTGGAGCAGTTACATTGGTTAAT
>JAUVLT010000003.1 GCA_030600605.1 Mycoplasmatota bacterium | reverse complement strand
TGATTAAACATGTTATGAAAAAAGTTAAAAATATTAATTTAACTGACCAATTTCCAAGAATTACTTATAAAGAAGCTATAGAGAAATACGGTACTGATAAGCCGGATACTAGATTTGAAATGTGTTTAATTAACATTACGGATATAGCGAATAAATCATCATTTAGTGTTTTTACTTCAAACATCTCTAACGGTGGAATAGTAAAAGCTATTAAAGTGAAAAATGGTGCTTCATTATATTCACGTAAGGGGATTGATAAATTAACAGAATATATCAAAACATTTCAAGCAAAAGGAATGGCATACTTAAAATATACTAATACATTAAGTGGTAGTATCATTAAGTTTTTGCCAGAAGATTTACAACAAGAGTTAATTTCAAAAACACAACTTGAACAAAACGATTTATTACTAATTGTTTCTGATAAAGAAAGTGTCGTAAATCAATCTCTAGGAAACCTTAGAAACTATATAGCAAAAGAACAAAACCTCTATAGTGAAGATGATTATGACTTCTTGTGGGTAATTGATTGGCCGATGTTTGAATACAAGGAAGATCAAAAACAATATGTCTCACTTCACCATCCCTTCACTATGGTTCAAGAAAGTGACATAAAATTACTAGACAAATCCCCAAAAAAAGCTTTAGCTTATTGTTATGACCTTGTTGTTCAAGGACAAGAACTTGGGGGAGGAAGTATTAGAATTCATAAAGAAGAAATCCAAAACAAGGTATTTGATATTCTAGGAATCTCAAAAGAGGATCAACAAGCTAAATTTGGTTTCCTCTTGGATGCCCTAAAATATGGGACTCCGCCTCATGGTGGAATAGCATTTGGATTTGATCGCTTAATAATGCTGTTAGTACATACTGAAAACATTAGAGATGTCGTGGCATTTCCAAAAACAAATAGTGCTCAATGCTTATTAACCCAAGCACCTAGCAAAGTCTCAGAAGAGCAATTAAAAGAATTATCTATCAAAACTATTAAATAATTTTCTTTATATTAATATTATGATATAATTAAATGGATTGAAGGATGTGATTGAATGGACAATAAAAACAAATTCTTTAGTGATGAAGTATTAAATAAGGCTTTAAAAATATTAGGAGTAATTCTATTATTCTTAGCTGTCTTATTTATGGCTAGTCAATTTAGTGAATTATGGAGTAAAATAATCGGAGCTTTTAAAGCAGTCATAGCTCCAGTTATTTTAGCTTGGTTAATATCACTAATTATCTACCCAATTATTCGCTTATTAGAAAAAAGAGGCGTTGGTCCTAGAGGATTTAGCGCAACAATCGTTTATTTTGGTACCGTAATTATCTTAGTATTGACTGTTATTTACTTAGCACCATATATTATTGATCAAATTGAACAATTCTTCGATAATGATGTTCCTAAAATTACAGCTTACTTCCAAACTGATTTTAGAACTGATTTTATCTTAGGTACAGATATCTTTGATTGGATAGCTGGTACCATTAGTGAATCCACCATTATTGAAGACGGTATTAGTTCTATGATTGATTCATTAACAAAATCATTATCAGGTACATTAGTGAGGTTATTTGTTGTTTTATTAATTTTACCAGTATTCTTATTTTACTATTTACTTGATTACGAATTAGTAAATGATTCACTTCGTTCAATAATTCCTTTAAAATATGAAAAAGACGCAAGTGATTTAGGTAATAGATTAAACCAAACAGTAGGAGCTTACGTTAGAGGGCAATTAATCTTAATGTTTTCAATTGGAGCAGTAGCAACAATTATCTACAAACTAATTGGTTTAAAATATTTCTTTGTTTTCGGAATGATCGTTGGAGTTACAAACATTATTCCTTATTTTGGTGCAATTATCGCAATGGTTCCTGTTGTTGCTTATGCAATAATTACAAAGGACACCGGACCAAATCCTTTTTTAGTAGTACTAGTTAACCTTGTACTACAAACAATAGAAGGAAACATCTTTCAACCAGTTATTATGGGAAAACAACTACAAATACACCCATTATTAATAATCGTTTCAATCTTATTCTTTGGTAGTTTATTTGGAGCATTAGGAGTAATATTCGCTTCACCAATCGCAGCTACAATTAGAGTATTAATTCAATTCTATAATGAAAAAAGAAATACTCGCACAACAAATGAAATTAATGCTCCGCCGTTACTCTAATGAAAAGAAAAAAAGTATATAATTTATTCCAAATAAACCTAATAGTATTTTTCACACTTTGTTTTATGTTAGTACCAATATTACTTGTAGTTGCATATATCTTTGATTTACATATACATACAAGTGTTAATAATATCGTTTTAATAGCGGATATTATTACAATAATTATCTTTATTGCAGGAATGCTTTATATTCTTCTAACAAGAGATCAATATGAAAGAAAATTAAAACCTTCATATCAAAAAGAGTTTTTAGCTTTAATTATTATTTCTGCTTTTGGAATATTCGGTATAGCAATTCTATTTATATACCTTGGAGGATTATTATTTTATGTACCTCATGTTATTATTCCTTTGTTCCTATTTACTTATTTAATACTATTTATTGTAGGTCAAAAATACTTTAACATGAACTTATTAAGAAAATAATGGCTACCTAGGTAGTCATTTTTGTCAGGTGATAAAAATGATATTTAAAAAAACAATTGAATTAATTGGTGAAGATAAATTCAATCTTCTTCAAAATAGTACCGTCTTAGTAGTGGGGCTTGGTGGTGTCGGTGGACACGCTACAGAAGCACTTGCTAGAAGTGGTATTGGTAAACTAATTATTGTTGATCAAGATATTGTTGATGAAACTAATATCAATCGTCAAATAATAGCTCTTTCTTCAACAATTGGATTACCTAAAACAGTGGTAATGAAAGAAAGACTTTTAGATATTAATAAAAATCTAAAAGTTATTACTTACCATACTTTTTATAATTTTGAAACAAAAACAGAAATATTCAATCATAAAATTGACTATGTAATTGATGCTATTGATACAATTACATTTAAAATAGACATTATCAAAGAATGCTTAAACAGAGGAATCCCGTTTATCTCTTCAATGGGGCAAGGAAATAAACTACATCCTGAACTTCTCGAAATTTCTGAAATAACAAAGACTAGTTACGATCCAATCGCAAAAATAATTCGAACTAAACTAAAAAAAGAAGGTATTATTGGTAAAGTACCAGTAGTTTATTCTAAAGAAGAACCCTGTAGTCAAAACTCAAAAGAACGTAGCCCAGCTTCAAACTCATTTGTTCCAGCAGTGGCAGGTTTACTTGCTGCAAGCTATATTGTAAATAAGATTATCGAATAATTGTCACTTACAAAAAGATAACATTGGAGGAACCTATTATGAAAACAATAGTATTCGCAGGTGGATGTTTCTGGGGAGTAGAAGCTTATTTTAAACAACTAGATGGAGTAACAGAAACAACCGTTGGATATATCAATGGTGATGGTGAAACAACTTATGAAGCTGTTTGTAATTTTAGCGGTCACGCTGAAGCCGTTAGTATTACCTACGATGAAGAAGTAATTTCTTTAAAAAAATTACTAGATCACCTTTTTAATATTATTGATCCAACATCTATTAATAAACAAGGAAATGATATTGGTATTCAATACCGCACCGGTATTTATAACTATAATGAAGATCAATTTCCCTTTATTAAAAGTTATTTTACAATAAGACAAAAAGAATATGATAGAAAGATTGCAATAGAGTTAGCGACAGAACTCATTTTTTACAAAGGAGAAGAATATCATCAAAATTATTTAGAGAAAAATCAAAATGGCTATTGCCATATTGATTTAAAAAGCTATAAACATATAAAGTAGGTGAAGAAATGAAAAAAGTACTTGTAATTGGCGCTCAAAACATTGATATTTATGCGACTACAAAATCCGAATATACTCTCCATGATTCTAATCTATCAACAATTCATATCGCTTTTGGAGGAGTAGCTCGAAATATTACTGAAAATATTAAAAGAATGGGAAATAATGTCTCATTTATTAGTGTTTTTGGAGATGATTATTTTTCTAAAAGCGCTCAAAAAAGTTTAACATTGATGGGGATAGATATTTCGCAAAGTTTAAACATTAAAAACGCCTCAAACAGTGTTTATCTAGGTGTTATGGATAAAGCTAATGACCTGTATTTAGGCCTAAATGATATGGACATCCTAAAGAAATTAACAAGTGATTTTCTAAAAACAAAATCAACATATATCAACTCTTTTGATATTTTATTAATTGATAATAACTTATCTCAAAAGGCAATCGAGTACTTACTAGTAACCTATTCAAACAAAACAATTGTAATGGACGGAGTAAGCACTAAAAAGGTCACTAAGATTAAGAATCATTTGAATTACATTGATCTTTTAAAAGTTAATCAATTAGAATTGAATATGTTAACTAATAAGTCAAACTTATTAGATCAAATTAAGGATTTGCAAAAACGTGGTGTTAAATCACTCCTTATCACAAATCAAGACTCAGAAATTGTCTTAGCAACAACTGAAAAAATCATTAAAACAATGCCAATACCAATTAATAAGATAATCAACGTTTCAGGCGCAGGAGATGCATTTTTAAGTGGCTATGTGCATGGCATGATACATTCCCTAAATAACCGGAAAAAACTATCATACGCTAAAAAACTTGCTTATCTAACACTTTTATCAAATAACTCAACAAATGAATTACTATCAAAAGAAAAGGTGGCCGAAATAAATGAATAAATATATTGAATATAGTAAAGAAATAAAAGATGCTTTAGATAATAATTTACCAATTGTTGCCTTAGAATCAACAATTATTTCACATGGAATGCCTTATCCTGAAAACGTAAAAACAGCATTAGAGTGTGAAAAAATAGTAAGAGATAGCGGCAGTATTCCAGCTACTATTGCTATTTTAAATGGAAAACTTAAAATAGGACTTAGCATTGATGAAATTGATTTCCTTGGAAAACAAGGTCATAAAATAATTAAAACTTCACGTCGTGATATCGCTTATAATGTAACTAATAAAATTGATAGTGCAACAACAGTTTCAGCAACAATGTATATCGCTAGTCTTGCAAATATTAAAGTATTTGCTACAGGTGGTGTTGGCGGAGTACACCGTGGAGCAGAAACTACTTTTGATATTTCAGCTGATTTAGAAGAATTAGCTGAAACACCTGTTTTAGTAGTTTGTGCTGGTGCTAAATCAATTTTAGACTTAGGATTAACACTAGAATATCTAGAAACTAAAGGAGTACCTGTAGTAGGTTATGGTACTAACATTTTACCAGCTTTTTATTCTAGAGAATCGGATTTCTTTGTTAATTTTAAAATTGATACCCCAAAAGAAATAGCAAGTGTTTTTAACACTCAGCTAGAATTAAACTTAAGAGGCGGAATGCTTGTTACTAATCCAATAAGTAAAGAATACTCAATGGATAAAGATATCATTAATAAAGCAATCAATGACGCTATGATTGAAATGAATAACTTAGGTATTAAAGGTAAAGAAACAACACCATATTTACTTGCTAAGATTGCGGAACTTACAAAAGGTGATTCGTTAAAATCAAACATTCAATTAGTATATAGTAACTGCAAATTAGCCAGTAAAATTAGTGTAAATTTGCATTTAATAAGGGGGAACTAAAATGAAAAGAACAAATTATATCTCATGGGATGAATACTTTATGGGAGTAGCATTACTTTCATCAATGCGTTCAAAAGATCCAATTACCCAAGTTGGAGCTTGTATTGTTAATAACAAGAAACGAATTGTAGGAATAGGCTATAATGGATTTCCTTATGGTGTGGAAGATGACACTTTTCCTTGGACAAAAGAAGGAGAATGGCTTGAATCAAAATATCCGTATGTTGTGCATGCTGAACCCAATGCAATTTTAAACTCAACAGTAAGTTTAGATGATACTACCCTTTATGTTACTTTATTTCCATGTAATGACTGTGCTAAACTAATCATTCAAAGTGGAATAAGAGAAGTTGTCTATTTAGAAGATAAGTATTATGATAAAGATTCTTTTATAGCTTCAAGAAAAATGTTTGATAGTGCTAAAATTATTTATCGACAAATACCAATGTTAGAGGTTAAACTTAAAAAGTGAAAAAGACATTCAGTAAATATAAGAGGCTTTTAATTGCTTTTTTATTAGTATTTATACCTTTAATGGGAGTAAGTACATTCAAAATAGACTATTCAATTACAGCTCCTGGATTTAACGAAGATATTAGTTCTTTTATTGTAATAGAAGAAGCATATCATACAAGTAGTTCATTTCATACTACTAGTGTTGTCGTACTTGATGGTGTTACTATTTTACAGTATTTACTTGGAAACATCGAAAACACTGTAACAGTCGAAAATTTTCCAGACTATTATGATAATCTTGATTTAAATGATTTAGATAAAATGAGTTACTTAATGAAAGATGACTCTTTATTTACAAGTTTATTAGTCGGAATTGAATATGCTGGATATAACGTAAATTACGCAACATACTTAACAGTTTATTTAACTTTTGATTACTTAACACCAGATTCTTTAATGATCGGTGACAAGATATTAGAAATAAACGGTAGTATTGATTACGAAAACGCTATTTCTGATATCCAGTGTAACGATGTTGTTGAATTTAAAATACTAAGAAACAATGAAGAAATGACTGTTCATGCTAAAAAGAATGAACTTGATGATGGTAGTTGTTCGCTTGGTGTTTATTTAGCTCACTATACTGAAATAATTGATACAACTATCAATTACGAAATTATAGATACAAATATAGGCGGTCCAAGTGGAGGACTAATGCAAGCATTATTTATTTATAATCAGTTAAGTGAAAATGATTTAGCACCAGGACTAAAAATTGCTGGAACAGGTACAATAAGTATTGATGGTACTGTTGGGTATATAGGTGGTGTTAAACAAAAGATAATTACTGCTTCACTTAATAATATCGATATCTTTTTTATTCCTCACCTAACAGATGAAGACGACGATAATTATATTGAAGCACTTGAAATTTATAATCAATTAGAAACCGATATGATTTTAGTAGGAGTAAGTAGTTTTGAAGAAGCTCTAGAATATTTACTTAATTATCAGGTTGGTGATGTAAATGAATAATAATAAATATAATCGTTTGAGAGATTTGCCAATTTTCTATTTACCTAGTGCTATTTTTAAGAGTTTTCTTACTGGTCTTATTTTCTTTATTTTTCCAGCAACTCTTTTAGTAACACTTACTGTGAATGTTATGCTATTATATGTGTATCATCTATTATATATTTTAATAGGATTATACATTTTACTAGTTATTCTTTCATTTTTTACAAATAGGGTTATCATCAGTACTTTGAAGAATTACGGAGATCGATCCGATGAAATTGCTTATGATAGAATTCATCTTATCATAAGCATTATAGCCGCTTTGCTGCTATTAGTACTATTTACAATTATTTATACTTACGTTAGATAAAAGAAGGTGTCATATATGAAAACGAAACATTATATTATTATAATTAGTGTTTTACTACTTATTGCTTTAGATCAAATTACAAAACAATTCATTGTAAAAACAATGGATATTGGACAACATTATACCGTAATTAATAATTTCTTTTTAATTAGTTCTCATCGCAATACTGGTGGAGCATGGGGAATATTGACCGGACAAATGACAATATTTTATTTCATTACTCTTGTTGCTTTTGTATTGTTTTACTACCTAATAAAAGAAGTGGATTTTAATCTAAAAAAATTATACTCATTCGCAGTAATATTGCTTATTGCGGGAGCAATAGGTAATTTTATTGATCGTTTACTATTTCAAGAAGTAGTTGATTTTTTAGATTTTTATATTTTCGGATATGATTTCCCAATCTTTAATGTTGCTGACATATGTTTGGTTATCGGAATGGTATTATTTACCTATGACATTATAATGGAGGATATTATTCATGCTAGAAATAAAGATTAATGAAGATCAAAACCTCCAAAGAATTGATAAACTATTAACTGACGTCTTAGAATATTCTCGAAGCAAGGTTCAAGCTATGATAAAAGATGGTAGTATCTTAGTAAATGAAAATACTATTAAGGCTAATTACAAGGTAAAGACTGACGACTTAATTACTGTTGAAGAAATGATTGAAAGAGAAATCGAACTTAAACCTGAAAATATTGATATTAATATTGTTTATCAAGATGATTATCTTCTTGTTGTAAATAAGGACCATCATCTTGTAGTGCATCCCGGAGCTGGTAACCCTAGTGGTACACTAGTAAATGCTCTTTTATATCATATTAAGGATTTTAAAGCCATTAAGGGCGAAATAAGACCAGGGATAGTTCACCGAATTGATAAAGAAACAAGTGGACTACTTGTTATTGCAAAAACAGATGAAACACTCGCGGATTTATCAGATCAAATGAAAAACAAGACAGTAACAAGAAAATACATTGCTTTAGTTGATGGAGTTATTCCTCATAATTTAGGCAAAATAAATGCGCCAATTGGGAGAGATCCTAAAAACAGACAAAAAATGGCAGTTACTGATAAAGGCAAATCTTCGGTTACTAATTTCAAAGTACTTACTAGATATGCTAAATGCACTCTAATAGAATGTGAATTAGAAACAGGCAGAACTCATCAAATACGTGTTCATCTAAATTATATTGGATATCCTTTAGTAGGGGATCCTAAATATGGAAAACGTAAAACAGAAACTAAATACGGTCAATTTTTACATGCTAAAACACTTGGGTTTATTCATCCGAACACAAAAGAATATATAGAGTTTGATTCAAAATTACCTGATTATTTCAGTGAATTTCTTGAAACTCTAGAATAGGGGATAAATATGGCAGATATTTACATGCATTCAAAACTTGCAGAAGAAGTAACAAACAAAATCGATTATAACTTCAATAAAAAAATTCTCTTTATGGCAGCTCAAGGACCAGATCCTCTCTATTATAATTTTTTTAGTAAAGATTATACTGAATACCGTAAGTATGCTGATTTAATGCATAATAAAGATACCGATAAATTTTTTATAAATATGATTGATTATGTTAAAAAAAATCTAAATAAAGACACTTATTCTTTTTTAGTAGGATTCATTTGTCATTATGCTCTTGATATAAAAATACATCCATATGTTTACCATAATGTCGGTGTTTACAAAAAAGATGATATGGCAACCCACAGCTACAGAGGACTTCACCTAAAGTTCGAACGTTCAATTGATGCCTTACTAATTGAAAAGGATTTAGGAATCAAACATAAGAAGTTTAAACTAATTAAAAAGCATTATCAATTAAACACTGCTCCATTATCAACTATGAAAATAATGGATTATGCTTTAGAAGAAACATATGGAAAAGAACATGGTGGAGTAATGTATTTAATTAGTAGTCAAAAGATGTATAGAAATTTAAAACACTTTGTTCGAGATCGTTTTGGAATTAAAAAACTAATTTTTAAGGGAATAGATATATTCGATAAAGATCATGATATGTTCTATGCGGATTTACCTTTTTATAATCATCTCGAAAATTATGATTTTCATAATCTGAAAAAAAAGACTTGGTATCACCCAGTTACAAATGAAGAATATAACTATTCAGTAATAGACCTCTATGACCAAGCGATAGTTATAGCTACTAATATAATAACAGAAGTATCACTTTTCCTATTCGAAGATAAGACTATTGACCTTCATAAGTTATTTACTAATCTTTCATATAATACTGGACTCAATTGTGACCAGGTTGAACCAATGCAATATTTTAATATCTATCGAAAATAAGCAACTTAAAAAGTTGCTTTTTTTTATAATTTTTTTAATAAGCTTAATCTTTAATCAGCAGTTATATTTTAAGCATTTTCATCATTTTACCTGCCTTGAATATCTTATTACAAAATACTATAATAAATTATAAAATAAGATAGGAGGTGTAATGATATGAAGCAATATCAAATTCATAAAAATGTATTATGTATTGACTTAAAAAGCTTTTATGCCTCTGTAGAGTGCGTATTAAGAGGATTAAACCCTTTTACAACTCCATTGGTAGTCGCTGATAGAAGTCGGTCAAATGGTAGTGTTGTTTTAGCAGTTACACCCTACCTTAAAAGACGAGGTGTCCACAGTAGATGCCGCGTATATGAATTACCCAATAATCCTACAATAATATTCGCAAAACCAAGGATGAAAAAGTATTTAGAATTTTCAACTAAGATTATTGAAATATATTTAAAATATGTATCTTTTGAAGATATGCACATCTACTCTGTAGATGAAGTTTTTCTTGATTTGACCAGTTATCTAAGACTTTATCAAAAAACCGATGTTGAAATGGCTGAAATAATTTTAAAAGACATCTTACAAACAACTAAAATTCCCGCAACTTGTGGAATAGGTCCAAACATGCTTCTCAGTAAAATTGCTCTTGATATTGAAAGTAAAAAATCACCAACATTCATTGCAAAATGGACATACGAGGATGTTCCTTTTAAACTTTGGCCAATCACTCCTATTTCTAAAATGTGGGGAATTGGACGGAATATGGAACGTAATTTAAATCGTCTTGGTATTTTGAAGATTGGTGATTTAGCTCATTATCCACTTGAAAAATTAAGAAAATATTATGGCATAATGGGCGAAGAACTGTATCATCATGCTCATGGCATCGATATGTCAATCATTAACGAAAAACGTGTTTATAAACCAGTATCAAAAAGTTATGGATTAGGTCAAACATTATTTCAAGACTACTATGGTGACACTATTACTCAAATTATTTTAGAAATGACTGATGAAGTAACTAAAAGACTTAGAACAGGGAATAAAAAAGCCTACACTATTAATTTAGGAATAGCTTATTCTAAAGAAATAGGTGGTGGCTTTAATCGTCAAATGACATTAACTTTTCCAACAAACAATGAAGCAGAGATTTATAATGCTTGCATCTCATTATTTGACGAGTTTTATAACGATTCCCCCATTCGCAAAGTAACAATTAGAGTAACCGGCTTAGTAGAAGAATATTTTATCCAATTAAATCTTTTTAAAAATATGAATAAAGTTATTAAAGATCATAAACTTCATACATCAATTGATAATATTAACTTTAAATATGGTAAAAATGCAGCCTTAAGGGCAAGTAGCCTCTTAAAAAAATCAACTGTTATTGCCCGTAATTCGATGGTAGGTGGACATAATGGATAACTATGTTTATCACGATCGAAAAATGATGAAGTGGATGCCTTTTAATGCTTTACTGGAACAAAGCGATTATTTAAAAGAATTATTTTATGGGAGAACCCGTAAAGAAATGCCTATTATTAGTCCTGACCAAGAAGCTGACTTAAATTATAAATTAGAGATTGCCTATCTATTTAATAGTGAAATAATCATTACTTATTTTCAAGATGGTAATTTCATAGAAGTAGAGGGAATTATCACAAGAACTGATCTTTATAACAAACTTATTTTTATAAATGAAAAAGAAATATCAGCTAAACGAATTATTAGTATCGAAATTATCTAAAAATATAATTGCGATTATACTTTTTTATATTATAATAATAAGTAAGATGTGTAAGGATAAAGGCAGATCTTAATATGACTGCCTTTTTTCTTGAGTAAAATGGACGAAAGAAGTGAGACTATGAAACGATATATCTTATTACTATTAATTATAATATCTTCATTATTTATGTCTGGATGTGAAGAAGAACAACCTGTTGAAGAAATTATTTTAGATACAGAACCACCAGTAATTACATTGATTGGGGATAAGGACATCTATTTAGATATTGATGACGAATTTGTTGATCCCGGTGTCACTGTAAGCGACAATGAGGATTTGGATGTGACATTAATTACATCTGGAGAAGATTTTGAAACTAACCTAACAAATGTTTATACAATCTATTATAATGCCTTTGATGACGCAGGAAATGTGGCAGAAGAAGTTGTTAGAAGAGTTCATGTAACATACCGTGAACCAGGAGTTATTACATCGTTTACTTATGAAAGTTATAATTTTCTTGGTGTTCTTATTATTGTATTTGATCATGATTCTGTATTAATTGATTTATATGTTAATTTATATGATGGAGATACACTAATATCATCTATTGAAGTTACAGAACAATCACAAAGTATACAATTTACTGACTTACAATCTGGAATTGACTATCAGCTAATTGTTGAAGGCACATACGACTTAGGTTGTGGTCATACAACAACTTCATTCACTAAAAATCCTATTAATGTTGGTGTCTATCGTCTAATTGGTGAAGATCTTAGGACTGAAATTAATAATGATATAAAATTTAATGCATTACAAAGTATGATTTATTTACCTTATAATAGATCTAGTTATTCAAAATCTAGGCAAATGGTTCTGATGCTTGCTAATATTGATGAAGAACTGCTTGTTATGCTAGCTAATACAGGTCAAAAAATAGTTCTTGTTGATGGACTAATAACTGATGTATATGAATATACTCATTTATTAGGAGTCCCAATAATTGGAGACCCAAAAGGTGATACAATTGATGATAGACCTGGTATTTACGGGGATCCTACAGTAATAAAAATTGGTTATAGTGGAACTTCTATAAATTTAACATTACAAATGATAGGAACATTATTTGAATTTAACTTTTTTTCCACAACATATACTCCAGAATTTTTTGATATTTATACTGCTGAAGCTGCGTTAATGTTTCCTGAAAGCAGATATAAAGATAATTTATCAGAATACTTTATTGAGTGTTTTGCTTACTATTACTATAGTGAAATAGCTAATAAAGAGCTTCAGGAGAATGCCCCTTTAACATATCAACATATTGAAAATCTAATTTCTCAGTTAATAGATTCTTATTATGATGAATAATAAAAAACATGGCATAGTATTGGGAAAGAAGAGTATATTTATGACAATAAAACAAAATAAACACATAAAAAACACAATTATAATAATTTTAATGGTAAGTATTGTTATAATTGACCTGTTAATCGGCAAGTTTTTTAATACAGTTTACAGCTTTTATCCTCTTGTTGTAGCCTTTGTAACATCAGTGTGTACTTTGTTTTTAGTATCGAAGTTAAGTATGAATAGAATTATTAAGGACTCTTTGTTTTTACTCTTCACTCTTACTGCAATAATTTTGTTTAATTATGTTACTTTTTCCTCTCTTGGTAGGGGAATTGAGGGTATAATAAATGCAACGATAATTATGACTTTATCTGGAGTATTATTTTTATTTATTCGGTCTAGAAAAAATAATGTAATAATAAATTTTGTTTCGATAACATTAATGATTTCTGTACAGTTATTTGCTATTGTTGTAATTATGTTTTATGCAACTTTCGGAATGGGACACTAAAAAACGACACTCGCTAAAGTGTCGTTTTTTTAAAAACAATTTTTGTTATTCTGTAATTGGGACAAATACTCTTGTTCCAACTTCTTTGTCAAGCATATAAAGCCCAGCATCTTTAACTAATTTGATTTTATCAATAAGTTTAGAAAAATTATCTTCCTCTTCAACTTGTTCAGTAACATACCATTGTAAGAAACTAATAGCAGCATAATCTTGTAATTCATGAGCAATCTTCATAATATTATTAATTTTAGCTGTAACGATCTTTTCATGTCCTAATGACACTTCCATAACATCAAGTAAGGAATTAAAATCATTGCGGGGTGTTTCAAATCCAGTAATGTTTACTCTTCCCCCACGTTCATTAAGATATTGTATAAATTTTTTAGCGTGTGAAAGCTCTTCTTCATATTGAACAAACATCCAACTTTCAAATCCTTCTAATCCAAGTGTAGCTACATATCCAGCCATTGCTAAGTAGACATGTGCTGATTCAATTTCAAAATTTAATTGATCATTTATAGCTTTTTCTAACTTTTTATCCATAAATATCATCTCCTTTTATCATTAATTATTATAGCTTAGAGAACTTTCTAATACAACATATAAGCAACAATTACTTTAGAAGTTCTTTTGCCTTACCTAAAGTTTTAAAATTCATTTTAGCGTATTTGGCTAAATATGCTTCTCCCTTTTCACTTATTATTTTACTTGCAAGAGCATCAACTTGACTTCCAGCTCCTTTTAATAACTTATACCCACTCTCACGTGAGATTATCTCAAAATGTTTTAAGAAGGCATATCTAGCTATAATACTAGCTAAAGCCACACTCGCGTATTTACTTTCAGCTTTAGTAGTAAATCTAATTGTTTTAAAAACAATTCTTTCATCACTTAAGTAACGGAAGTAGAGTCCTTCTTCAGCAAATTGATCCATAATAACTGGGGGTTTCTCAAATATTTTTTGATGTAAATTTAAAATAGCTTTATTATGCAAAAAAGCCTTTATTTTATTCATGTTATATCCTTTATTTACGAGTTCATTAAACTTTTCATTATGTAATGATAATAAACTAAAGACAATTTTATCTTTTAACAACTCTCCAATCGTTAAAATTCTTTCATCCGAGAGTTTTTTCGAATCATCGATTTTTAAACCCTTAATATAGTTTAAATTATCTTTATCTAAATAAGCAGCACAAACAGTAACTGGGCCAAAAAAGTCACCAGTTCCAACTTCATCACTACCAATTGATATTAGATAGTAATCCGTATCTTTTTGAGACTTACTGACCACTTTTTTCTTAATAATAGAATCATCCTTGTAATTTAACAAAACAATCCACATATCGTATTCAGCCTTAGCATCTTCACCTTGAAACATCACCTTATTAGTAGAATATACAGTCACGGCCACATAATCGGTTTTCGCAAAGAAAAGGACAGATTCATTTTTAGAATCTGCTTGATAATCTCGATAAAAAGTGATAACTCTTTTAATTTCATTTGTTGATAAGTTCAGAACAAAGTTCAAAAAAACCACCTCACCACTATTATTTTAACATATAATTTGTTAAAATAGTAATACTGGGAGTGATATTATGCAATTTGATGATAAGCTATTAGAATTTAATAAAGTAAAAACGATGTTAATAAATTATGCCCAAACTTCTTTGGGTAAATTTTTAGTTAATGAGATTACTCCAACTAATAATACACTTGAAATAAAGCGAAAACTAAGTGAAACAGCTCATGCTTTAAAAATAATAACAATATACCAAGAACCACCGTTTGGTGGGATTAGAGACTTGACAGAAACACTTAAAAAAGCAAAAATTTACTCTGTATTAAGACCAACTGAGTTTTTAGATGTTATTGGATTACTTGATGCTTCGAGTAATAATATTAGATTTTATAAACAAGTTAAGGAAATTGAAATCTTAGAAGATGCTTTAGATATATATTTTGAAAACATTGAAAGTATTCCCGATTTAAAAAAAGAAATCCAAATGGTTATCACTGATAATGGAGAAGTAAGTGATTCAGCATCACCAGCTCTTCATAAAATAAGAAATTCAATAAATGTAAAACAAAAAAGAATTCAAGAAAGACTTAGTTCAATAATAAATAAAGATAAAAATAAGCTAACCGAAGCCTTGATTACAATTCGTAATAACCGCTTTGTTGTACCGGTGAAGTTAAGTGAAAAGAATAACTTTAAAGGATCAATAATCGATTACTCAAGTAGTGGTGAAACAGTTTATATGGAGCCAAATACAGTTAATACAATTAATAACGAAATCTCATTACTAATCTTTGATGAGAAAAAAGAAGTAGAAAGAATCTTAAGAGAGCTTACTATACAAGTGGGAAATTATTATTATCCTCTTACTGATAACTTAAAGATAATGTCTGAACTAGACGCTATTTTTGCAAGTGCAAAATTTTCTTTAGATTACGAGTGTACAATGCCGGTAATAACAGAACATGAAATCAATCTTATCAAAGCAAGACATCCCTTAATAAAAAGAGAAGATGTAGTAGCAAATACAATTTCATTTAATGAACACGAAAGAATTATTATCATTACTGGTCCAAATACTGGTGGTAAAACAGTAGCACTTAAAACTATGGGATTATTATCAATAATGGTTCAAAGTGGCCTGCTTATTCCAGTAATGGAAGGTAGCAAGACTGTGATATTCGAGAATATCTTCGCAGATATTGGAGATGAACAGAGTATTGAACAATCTCTATCAACATTTTCATCACATATGACTAGAATAATAAAGATTATCGACAATCTAACTGTCGGATCATTAATTTTACTAGATGAACTGGGTAGTGGTACTGATCCAAAAGAAGGGGCAAGTCTAGCAATTAGTATTTTAGACTATATTCGAGTTAGAGAAGTTTACGTTATAGCTACAACTCATTATCCAGAATTAAAAGCTTATGCTTACAATAAAGATGAAATAGTTAATGCTAGTGTTGAATTTGATGTTAATACATTAAGTCCAACTTATCGATTATTATTAGGTACGCCAGGTAAATCAAATGCACTTTTAATAAGTGAACGTCTTGGATTAAATGAAACAATTATTACTCAAGCAAAAGAACATGTCTTAACATCTCAATCTGAGGTAACTGACCTTATAAATAAACTTGAAAAAAGAGGAAACACATTAGAACAAAAAATAAGAGAATACGAATCTTTAATAAAAGACAACAATAAACTAGTCAATAGAACTGAGAGGTTAAAGAACGAGCTTATAGAGGAAAAAAGACTTCTTAAAGGAAAGATTGCAATTGAACAAAGTCAAATAATTAGAGCTGCTAAGGAGGAAGCCCTTAACCTTATCAAAGCTATTGAAGATCTTAAAAAACAGGGAGTTATAAAAGATCATGAAGTAGCTGAAATGAAATACAAAATTAGAACACTTGATACCCCAGAAAAAGAGATATCTTCAACTAAAGAATACTCTTTTGAAATCGGAGATATTGTTAATATATTAAAATTTAATCGATCTGGAGAATTGTTAAAAAAACAAAAAAATAATCATTGGTTAATAAAAATGGGCTCACTAACTTCTCAATTTGCAGAAGATCAAATCGAATTTATCCAAAGAAAAAAAGATAAAAAGAAACCAATCGGAAAAGGTAAAACATATATTAAGAAAAGTGTTAAACCAGAACTTGATTTACGAGGAATGCGTTATGAAGAAGCAGAAATTGCACTTGATAAATACATTGACGACTGTTTAGTTGTTAATATGCCATTCGCAACAATAATTCATGGATATGGAACTCTTACCTTAAGAAAACTGGTAAAAACATATTTAAGTAAGAATTCTCTTGTTTTAAGACACCGAGATGGTGAGGGTGGAGAGGGCGGAACTGGTGCAACTGTCGTTTATTTTAAATAATGAATGTAAAATTGTTGAAATTTGTGATGTCTTTAAGTATAATAAATTGTATTTTTTAAATAAGGAGGAATAAAAATGCCTGTAATCTTCGCAAACAAAGATAACTTTCAAGAAAGCGTAGCTCAAGGAACTGTAATTTTAGACTTTTATGCAGACTGGTGTGCACCATGTCGTATGATTGGACCTGTTTTAGTACAAATATCTGAAGAAAACCCAGACATTAAAGTTGTAAAAGTAGATGTTGATAACAACATTGAACTAGCAAATCAATTTAGTGTAAGAGGAATTCCAGCATTATTCGTTTTAAAAGAAGGAAAAACAGTAGCTCAAAGAGCTGGATTTATGCCAAAAAACGCATTAGTTAATTGGATTAAAAACGCTTAAAAATAACCGAGTTTAAATCTTGGTTTTTTTTTTGCTTTATTGTATAATTATGGTGGTGATTAGATGGATGGTATATTATTAGTTAACAAACCAATTGGTTACACATCTCATGATGTAATTAATGTTTTAAGAGGTATTTTAAAAACAAGAAAACTTGGTCATACAGGAACATTAGATCCTGATGCGACCGGTGTTTTGGTTGTGGGCGTTAATAAAGGTACTAAAATCATGAAATACCTTAACAACGATGAAAAAACCTATCTTTCAACAATCGCAATTGGTCAATCTACTGATACTTTGGATAATTCCGGAACAATAATAGAAAAGAAAAATGTTCAAAAATTAACAGCTATTGATGAGGTCTTAAATTCTTTTAAAGGATTATATACACAAACACCTCCGATGTACTCTGCAATTAAATATAAGGGAAAAAGACTTTATGAATACGCTCGTAAAGGGATTATTATTGATGATATACCTTCAAGAATTATCGAAGTATTTGACATCAAAAGAATAAGTGATATTATATATGCGGATGGCTTAGCTTACTTTGATTACGTCGTTCATAGTTCAAAAGGTCTATATGTCAGAACATTATCTTATGATATCGGAAAAAAGTTAAACTACCCAGCTCACAACTATAAACTACAGCGCTTAAAAGCGGGAAAATTTAAAATTGAAGATAGCTATACTTTAGACGAAATCCAAAAAGGTGATTATCAACTAATTTCTTTATCTAACGCTTTATCAGATTTAAACAAATTAGTTGTTACTGATGAACTAATGCATCATATAAAAAATGGAATGGCAATTAGCTTAAAATATTTTGATAATTACTCTTTAACACGCTTAGTTGACCAAGATGATAATCTATTAGCCATATACGATAAACACCCTACAGAGTCTAAAATGAAGGCAATTAACGTCTTTTTAGAAAAGGTTGATTAATATGAAAATAATAAAACTAAATGGTAATCTGGTAACACATAATACAGTAGCCGCAATTGGCTTCTTTGATGGTGTTCATCTAGCACATAAAGAATTAATTAAGAAAACAATTAAAATTGCTAATAAAAAAGGTTTTGCGAAAGCAGTTATTACATTTGATATTCATCCAAAAAGTATATTATTTGATTTAGATTACTTTTATTTAACACCATTAGATCGCAAAATAAAGCTTTTCAAACAATTTGATTTAGATTTTATTTATATAATTGAGTTTTCAAAAGAAAAAGCATTACTAACACCTAATGAGTTTATTGATTTATACTTAAAAAATATTGATACAATCATTTGTGGATTTGATTTTAAATTTGGTGTTAGAGGAAGCGGTAATGTAAAGACATTACTACAAGATAAACGGTTTAATACCATCGTAGTGGAAGAAGTAACTTACGAAGGGTATAAAGTCGGTAGTACCCATATTAGAGACTTAATAAGATCAGGACAAGTTGATCGTGTAAAAGAGGTATTAGGAGACTATTACTCTATTACTGGAGAAGTAATTCACGGTGCTAAAAAAGGAATGATGATTGGATACCCAACAGCTAATATTTCAACAAATGGCTTTTTTATCCCAAAAAGAGGCGTTTATGTTACATTAACAAAAGTTTCGGGAAAATGGTATGAATCAATGACAAGTGTTGGTCATAACCCGACATTGAACTGTCGAATTGATTTAAGTGTAGAATCTAATATTTTTGATTTTGATAAAAACATTTATGGTGATATTATTGAAATAAAATTCATAAAAAGACTCCGAGATGAAATAAAATTTGACACAATAGAGGCATTAATAGAAGAAATTGATAAAGATAAAATAAAAACAATTAACGTTTTTAAAACCCTTAAGAAATAATACTTGCATATATTAATTACTATGATATAATAAAAATCGCGCCTAACTCTTTGATTATCGACACTCCAACGATATTCTATGAATCAGGTAAGAAAATAAAAAAGGAGGAATAATTATGGCATTAACTAGCGAAACTAAAAAATCAATTGTTGAAGAATATCGCGTTAAAGATGGTGACACAGGAAGCTGTGAAGTACAAGTTGCACTTTTAACTCATGAAATTCTTGAATTAAACAAACATTTATTAATTCATAAACATGATTATCATTCAAGACGTGGATTACTTAAAAAAGTAGGACACCGAAGAAATTTACTTAAATACCTAGCTAAAAAAGATGTAAAAAGATATCGTGATCTTATTGAAAAATTAGGATTAAGAAGATAAAAAAAGCGCTAATATGCGCTTTTTTTCTTGAAATTTATGATATAATGATAAATGGAGGATTAAAAATATGAAAAGTTCTGAAAAAAGAATCGCCTTATTACAAAAATTAGGAATTCTCGCATTAATCTTAATTTCAATGAAATATTTAAATGAATTATTTAGCACTCAAATAGAAACTCTGTTCAATGCTATAAATGCTATTGTATTTCCTTTAGCAGTAGCATTATTTATTAGTTATTTACTCGCTCCAATTGTTAAATTTATCGATAAAAGACTAAAAATACGATGGCTAAGCATTAGTATTGTTTTTCTTTTACTATTATTTATAATTGTATTGTTTGTTGTCTTGGTTGGACAGATGATTTATGATCAAGCAATTATCTTTATCTATCGAGATTGGGATAATATCATAGCATATATTAATGATTTCACTGAAAATAGTGAAAGATTTGCAGATTTCTATAGTACAATCAGTGATTATATTAATCTTGATAGTATGTCCCCAATAATTATTAATGTTTTCAATCTTTTTAGAAGTCTAGCAAGTATTGTTATAAGTATTGTCTTAATTCCTGTTTTCTTATTTTTCATATTGCATGATAAAGATAGAATATTTGAAGGTTTCTTAATTATTGTACCCGAAAAATATAAATTACATGTTAAAGAACTAGGTATTAGATCTAACCAAGTAATCGAGAAATACTTTAATGGCAGATTCTTGTCAATGTTTATAATGAGTATCTTCTTTACAATAATTTTCTTTATTTTGGGTCTTGGTGAAAGAAGTATCTTCTTTGGGTTTACTTTAGGTTTTCTAGATATAATACCTTATATAGGTGGATTTATCGGAATATTGCTTCCATTATTGTATTCATTTACTGTCCCAGATACATTAATGTTTGGTGAATGGACATTCATTGCGATAATAATTGGTAATTTTATTGGTCAAGCTTTACAAGGTGGAATTATTCAACCATGGATTATGGGCAGGGAAGTAAGCCTTCATCCATTATTAGTATTATCAAGTTTTATCTTCTTTGGTGCTCTTTTTGGAGTTACAGGAATTATTGTCGCAATTCCGATTACGGGAATAACAAAAGTAACATTTGAATACTTTCAAGAAATCAAAAAAATACCAGAATTAAAACCAAAAAAACAATAAATATATATTTTATGAAGAGGCAAAATTATTTGCCTTTTTTTTAAAATATGATATTAATTTCAACATTAGATATTATTTCTATCTTTTTAGATACATTTATGGTATTATAATAAATTGAATAAAATAAAATAAGAGAAGAAAAAGAAAAGAGGAAAATGAATATGACTGACGTAAGAATATTCGAGATGAAAATTAATGGGCACAGCCTAGTAGTAGAAATCGGAGAAGTTGCTAAACAAGCAGCAGGAGCAGCAATTATTAGATATGAAGATACAGCTGTATTAAGTGTTGTCGCAATTTCTAAGAGACAAGTTCCAACCAATTTCTTTCCACTAATGTGTATTTATCAAGAAAAGATGTATGCCGGAGGAAAAATCCCAGGAGGATTTTTAAAAAGAGAAGGAAGACCTAGTGACAATGAAACATTAACTTCAAGATTAATAGACAGACCACTTAGACCACTATTCCCTGATGGTTTTAGAAATGAAGTCCAAGTAATTAATCAAGTAATGAGTGGGAATCAAGATTTCTCACCAGAAATGACTGCTATGATCGGAAGTAGTATTGTACTAGGAATTAGTCAAATCCCATTTAATGGGCCAATCGCAGGGGTAAATGTTGGTAGAATTGATGGTCAATTCGTCGTTAATCCGACAATTGCTCAACAAGAATTATCTGACATTGAATTAACTGTAGCAGGTACTAAATTTGCTATTAACATGGTAGAATCAAGTGCTAAAATAGTTAGTGAAGAAGATATGTTAGCAGCAATTAATTTTGGACACGAATGGATTAAAAAAATTGTTGTTTTCCAAGAAGAAATAATTAAAGAAGTAGGAAAAGAAAAAGTAGAATATGAATATAATGTAGTAGACCCAGATTTCTTCCAAGAAATAAAAATAAAAATTGAAGAAGATATGGTTAAAGCAGTTCGCACAGAAGAAAAACAAGCGAGAGATGAAGGAATTACAGCAGTTACTGACGATATTATCGCTCAATATCAAGAAGATAATAAAGATATGGATAAAGATGATCTTAAACAACTAATATCTAACATTTCAACTGTTTGTCATGATGTTGTAAAAGATGAATTAAGAAGATTAATAAGTATCGAAAAAATCAGACCTGATGGTCGTAAACTTAATGAATTAAGACCCCTTGAATCTAAAATTGATTTATTTACAAGAACACACGGTAGTGCAATGTTTACAAGAGGACAAACTCAAGCTTTAGCACTAACAACTCTGGGATCATTAAGAGAACATAAAATTATTGATGGGATAGCTGAAAGAGAAGAGAAAAAATTTATGTTACACTACAACTTCCCACCATACAGCGTAGGTGAAACTGGAAGATATATGGGCGCAGGTAGAAGAGAAATCGGACACGGTATGCTTGGTGAACGCGCATTAAAACAAGTAATGCCTAATGAAGAAGAATTTCCTTATACAGTTCGCGTAGTATCTGAAATATTAGAAAGCAATGGATCAAGCTCACAAGCAACAATATGTGCTGGTAGTATGAGTCTAATGGCTGCTGGTGTTCCAATTAAATCTCCTGTCGCAGGTATTGCTATGGGATTAATCAAAGAAGGAGACAGTTACTCTATTCTAACTGATATCCAAGGTATGGAAGATCATAATGGAGATATGGATTTCAAAGTTGCTGGAACAGAAGATGGAATCACAGCTCTTCAAATGGATATCAAGATTGATGGAATTACTAGCGATATTATGGCTGAAGCTTTAGAACAAGCAAGAATTGCCAGATTAGAAATCCTAAAAAATATGAATAGTGTTATTGCTAAAGCAAGAGAAGAAGTTTCAGAACATGCTCCAAAAGTAAAATTACTTCAAATTGACCCGGATAAAATTAGAGATGTTATCGGCCCAGGTGGTAAACAAATTACTAATATTATTGAACAATGTAACGATGTTAAAATTGACATTGAACAAGATGGTCGAGTTACAATAATGCATACCAATACAGTTGACATAGCAAAAGCAATTAAAATAATTGAACAAATCGTCAAAGTAGCTAAAGTTGGCGAAATATATAACGGAAAAGTAGTAAGAATTGAAAAATTTGGATGTTTCATTGAACTTTGGAAGGGAACTGACGGATTATGTCATATCTCCAAATTAGCTCATGAAAGAGTCCAGAGAACTGAAGATGTTGTCAAAATGGGTGACATTATTAGTGTTAAGGTAATTGGAATTGACGATAAAGGACGAGTTGATTTATCAAGAAAAGCAGTTTTACCAAGACCAAAACCAACTCCAAAACCTATTGTCACAAAAACACCTGAACAAAAATAATTATTACTCTGTATAGGGTAATTTAACAGGAGGTGCTTGAAAATGAGAGATCACGATGAAATAATTTGTCATTGTCAGGGGATAACTTATGAAGAAATCGTAAATGCTATCCATAATGGTGCCAACACTATCGAAAAAATAGGTGATGCTACAGAAGCAGGCATTACTTGTGGATCATGCATTGAAGATTTAGAAGAAATACTAGAAGAAGAACTATCTAAATAATTAATACCCGGGTGACCGAGCAGAAATGTTAGGAAAGTCCATGCTAGCACAAGCTGAGATGCTTGTAGTGATTGTGATAGAGGAAACAATAACTCTATGCACGAAAGTGACGGCTGAGAAAACATCTGTTAAATGGTGTTAGTATCTTTAAAAGTGCCACAGAGACGAGCTTTATAGGAAACTATGAAGGTGGAACGGGTAAACCCCGCAAGCTAGAAACCCAAACTATGGTAGGGGCACTTTGATTCGGTAAATGAACTGATGAAGAGACGTATTCATACGTAGATAAATGGTTGCCGCCCGAAAGGGTACAGAACATGGCTTATAAGGTATTAATTTAAAAAAAGACGCATTCATGCGTCTTTTCTTTACTTTTACATTAATTATTCTACAATATCATCGTAATTAAATACATTTTCATTAATATTTGTACTCCCTTGTATATATCTTGTATTATTAACAGCTAAAAACTTTATTGTTTGAATAAATAGTATATATCCTAAATAGATACTTACAAGAATCAACAGTATAAATCCGAAAAACCCACCAATAAGAAGAATAATCAAATATCCGAATCCAACACTACCAAACAGCCAAATAAATAAGATAACTGTAATAAACCTTTTAATTTTATTATGTACAAATTTTTCCCATTTTATTCTAAAACTAATATCATCTTGTTTATCTAAATATTTTTGAATAAAATAAAATAAATTCATAAAACCAACTCCTAACTTGTATTTATTATACCATATTATATAATGGAAAAGAGGTGATACGATGAAAATAATTATTTCTCCAAGTAAAACACAAAATCCCAAGAAATCTATCTACTTATTAGACAAGGAACCATTGTATCCATCTAATCATAACAAAATACTTTCTATCCTCAAAAAGTTTACAAAAGATGATCTTAAAAAAATCATGAATATTAACAATAAACTCCTAGATAATACCTATTATAATATTCATAATGCAGCTAATCTAGTAACTTCTCACGCTTTTGAGAGCTTTAATGGTTTAGTTTATAAAGGTCTTAATAAAACAAACTATCACACTAAAGAATATGAATATATTGAAACTCATTTAAGAATCCTTGATGCTTTCTATGGTATTTTAGAACCCGGTACACTAATCAAATCTTATCGACTTGACCTAAAAATGAAAATTGGAATTAATTTGTATCAGCTTTGGGATATAAATAACTATTTTAAGAATGAACTAATAATCAATTTGGCATCAAGCGAGTTTTCAATGATGATTAATGTTCCAAATACTTTGAATATTTCATTTTTACAGTTTAAAAACAATAGTTATGTTAACCAGGCTACATACTCTAAACAAGCACGAGGATTATTTCTTAACTATCTAATTATAAAGCAAATTAGTACTATTAATGAAATGAGAAAATTTAACGTCTCAAATTATGAATATAATACTAAATTATCTGATAAGTTAAATATGGTTTTTACAAGAACGATTTAACGGCACATTTGTGCCGTTTTATTTTAATAAAGTAAATCTTTTTCATTGCAATAATAGGAAATATAATGTAAAATTAATTAGCGTTAAATTGGAGGTGCTAATATGAGTCAAAATGTTAATTATGATGCAATTAAAAAAAGACAAGAAATGATTCGAAATTTTTCGATTATAGCTCATATTGACCATGGAAAATCTACTTTAGCTGATCGTATTTTAGAAATTACAAATGCTATTTCAAGTAGAGAAATGAAAGCACAGTTACTAGATTCTATGGATTTAGAACGTGAACGTGGTATTACTATAAAACTAAATGCTGTTGAAATAAAGTATACTGCAAAAGACAAGAAAGAATATGTTTTCCATTTAATTGATACTCCAGGACATGTCGACTTTACTTATGAAGTTTCAAGAAGTTTAGCAGCTTGTGAAGGAGCAATATTAGTAGTTGATGCTGCTCAGGGTATTGAAGCTCAAACTTTAGCTAACGTCTATTTAGCTCTAGATAATGATTTAGAAATTTTACCGGTAATAAATAAAATTGATTTACCAAGTGCTGATCCTGAAAAAGTGAAACAAGAAATTGAAGAAATAATTGGATTAGACACTAGTGAAGCAGTATTAACAAGTGCCAAAGAAGGTATCGGAATTAAAGATATTTTAGAACAAATAGTTAAAAAAGTTCCACCACCACTTGGTAACCCTAAAGCACCTTTAAAAGCTTTAATATTTGATTCGTATTTTGACTCTTACCGAGGGATTATTCCTAGTGTGAGAATATTTGAAGGAGTTGTTAAAAAGGGTGATAAAATAAAAATGATGGCAACCGATGCTGTTTACGAAGTTATTGATGTTGGTGTATTCACCCCAAAAGAAGAAAAAAGAGAATATTTAGGACCAGGTGATGTAGGTTTCTTAATAGCATCAATAAAAAATATAGAAGACGTTAGAGTAGGAGACACAATAACATTAGAAAATCCACAAGCAGATACTCCACTACCTGGATACAGAACATTAAATCCAATGGTATTTTGTGGCTTATTCCCAATTGATTCTGCACAATACAATGATTTAAGAGAAGCACTAGGTCGCTTAAAATTAAATGACGCTAGTTTAATATTTGAACCAGAAACATCTCAAGCCTTAGGTTTTGGTTTTAGAACTGGATTTCTTGGCTTATTACATATGGAAATAATACAAGAAAGAATTGAAAGAGAATTTAATATTCCTTTAATAGCTACAAGTCCGAGTGTAATCTATAAAATCTATCTAACCGATCAAACAATGATAAAGATAGATAATCCAAGTGATTTACCACCAATTCAAAAAATCGAAAGAATTGAAGAACCAATTGTAGTAGCTACAATCTTAACTCCAGAAGAATATGTCGGCAATATTATGGAGTTATGTCAGTATAAACGTGGAATATTTGTTGATATGAAATATCTTAGTGATACTAGAGTTCAATTAGTGTATCACTTGCCTTTATTAGAAATTGTTTATGATTTCTTTGATAAATTAAAATCTTATTCTAAGGGATATGCTTCATTTGATTATGAATTTCATAATTATAAAACAAGTAAGCTTGTTAAAATGGATATTTTACTAAACAATGAAGTTGTTGATGCATTAAGCATTATCGTTCATCAAGATTTCTCTTATAAAAGAGGAAAAGCAATGACCCAAAAACTAAAAGAGATTATTCCAAGACATATGTTTGAAGTCCCAGTTCAAGCAGCAATAAATAACAAAATAATCGCTCGTAGTACAATTAAAGCTATGCGTAAGAATGTACTTGCAAAGTGCTATGGTGGGGATATTACGCGAAAGAAGAAATTACTTGAAAAACAAAAAAAAGGAAAGAAAAAAATGAAAAGTATTGGTAGTGTCGAAATACCTCAAGAAGCTTTCCTTACTGTATTAAAACTTGATGACTAAATATAAGAAGCCCTTGCTAGGGCTTCTTTTTTATTAAATCAGAGTTTATTGTAACTTTGCTAAGTTCTTTTCAAACGCTTCAAGATGGTTCATTGAAGCATCTCTCAACGAGATAAAAACAGTTTCAATATCATCAGGTAAATCATACTCTAAAAAAGTATTGTACATAGCAATATTTATAATTTCAGCATAAACACCTGTTTCAAATGCTTCGTAAATACTTTCAATTTCAATTAAATGGTCATTTGAAGTGTTTTCTGGAACATAAATTTCATATGTTGAAAACAATGGTAACAACATTTCAATATGACTACCCTCTGCAATAATAATATTTGAAAAAGGCTTTGTTATTTCAAAATTCTCAAGAATATATGCATATTCAGCTTGAGCACTGTACTCATCTTGTATCGCATAAAGCAACATATCTTCAATTGTAAGATTACTAGAGCTTAATGCTACGCTTGCTCCCCATGTTAAATCTGCTAAAAGTACCAATTCTGCTTCAATATTTATGTTTTCATCTAGAACAACTTCCTCATCAGTGACTATTTTATCTTCAATTATATCTTCATTTTCAATTAAAATAAGTTCACTAGTATCATCACAACCAACAAGTATTAATACTAGTAGAAGTGAAAATATGATAATGGTTATTTTTTTCATTTTTTTGTTCCTCCTTTATTCGGGTTTTATTTATTATATTTTATTTATGTGATATCGATATGTTAAAACTGTGAAAGAATAGTGAAGATGTATATATTTTTTAAAAAACAAACTTTTTTCATGTATTATATGGTAGTATTGTAATGAGGTGTATATTATGTTAACTGCTTTATATATTCATATTCCATTTTGTGAGAAAATATGTACATATTGTGATTTTCATAAGGAAATCGCCTCTTTAGATAAGAAAAAACGCTATATGAGTTCTTTAATTAAAGAGCTAAACAATCACAAATTTGAATATAGTAATCTACTCACAATCTATATTGGTGGTGGAACACCATCTAGTTTACCAATTGACTTAATTGAAGACCTTTTTATATGTATCGATTCATTAATAAATGTAAAAGCACTTGCTGAGTTCACAATTGAAACAAATCCCAATGATATTACTATTGAATTAGCTCAATTATTCCAAAATTATGGAATAAATAGAGTAAGTGTTGGGGTTCAAACATTTAATAAATCACATTTAGAGTTTTTAGGAAGAACACACAATAAAAATGATGTTACAACAGCAATAGATAATCTCCTAAAATGCAATATTGACAATATAAATGTTGATATGATGTTTTCGCTTATTAATCAATCCTTAGAAGAATTAGAAGAAGATATCGCTGAAGTCTTAAAACTTCCAATTAAGCATATTTCATATTATTCATTAATCCTTGAAGAAAAGACAAAATTACATTATTTATATCGTCAAAATAAAATAAGCATGAACGATGAAGATCTGGAAGCCTTAATGTATAATAAAGTGATTGATTCCTTAATAAATGCCGGATTTAATCACTACGAAATTAGTAACTTTTCAAAAAAAGGGTATAAATCTCTTCACAATTTAGTATATTGGAAAAACAAACAATATTTAGGACTTGGTAGTGGCTCTCACTCACTCTACAGAGGTAAAAGGTTTTCTAATATACGAAATATAAGAAAGTATATTTTAGCCCTGCAAGAAGAGGGATACCCAATTAGAGAAACACACAATATTGAACCGTTAAGAGAGGAATTAATCATGGGATTAAGATTACTTTCAGGAGTTAACATAAACTATGTAAACAACAAATATAATGTTGATTTACTTGAATTATACCCAGAAATCGAAGAATTTATTAATCAAAATTTATTAGAATTGAAAAATGATCAGTTATATTTCACTAGAAATGGTTTAATGCTAGGTAATACTATATTTTCAATATTTTAGGGGAGGATAAATATGTTAAAAAGATTACTGAAAGAATATGAATATTATTTGAGAGTTACCAAAGGTCTACGTCCTAATTCAATTAGTTCTTATCTCTCAGATTTAGTTGAGTATATTGATTTTTTAGTCAAAAACTATCTTATTAAAGATCCAGAGGATATTACTAAACAGCATATTCGTAACTTTATTGGAAGACTTAAAAGGAAACATAATACTTCTTCAAGTATTTCTCGAAAAATGAGTGCTATTAGGTCATTTCATAAATACCTTTTGCTTGAAAAATTAGTCTATAATAACGTTACTGCTGGAATTAGTTTACCAAAAAAAGAACAAAAGTTGCCACAAATTTTATCTGTAGAAGAAGTTGAGGCTTTAATGATTGCGGCCGATGGAGATGACCCACTCGAGCTAAGAAATAGAGCAATGCTTGAACTTCTTTATGGAAGCGGATTAAGGATAACTGAATTAATCGGTGTAAAATTAGGTGATTTACATCTAAATATGGGATTTTTAAATATTATGGGTAAAGGAAATAAAGAACGAATTGTTCCATTAGGAGAAGAAGGAAGATACTCTTTAAGAAGGTACCTAGACAAAGGAAGACCTTTATTAAAGAAAGTACCAGGTGATATCGTTTTTGTTAATAATAGCGGTTCACCAATTAGTCGAGTAGGATTTTATAAAACTCTCAAGAAACTAGCTATAAAAGCCGGAATTACTAAAGATGTAAGTCCACATACTTTAAGACATAGTTTTGCATCACACTTATTAGAAAATGGTGTAAATTTAAGAATGGTACAAGAATTACTGGGTCACGAGGATATCTCAACCACCCAAATATATACACATATAAGTAAAAAAAGACTAAAAAATGTTTACGAGGAATTTCATCCTCGTGCTAAAAAAGAGGAGGAATTATAATGTTTAAAAGAATATTTCTAATTGTTATTGATAGTGTCGGGGCTGGTGAATTACCTGACTCAGATGCTTATGGAGATAAAGGTGCAAACACAATAAAGCATATAAGTGAATTTACAAATGGGATTTCACTTCCAAATATGCAAAAATTAGGATACGGTAATATTACCGATATAATTGGTGTTCCTAAAAATAATAATCTAATTTGATATCATTCAAAATTGGCAGAAATTAGTGTTGGAAAAGATACAATGACGGGACATTGGGAATTAATGGGGCTAAAAATAGAAGAACCATTTATTACTTTTACTGAAACTGGATTTCCTCAAGAACTAATTAGTGAACTTGAGAAAAGAACAGGCCGCAAAATCGTTGGAAATAAAGCTAGCAGTGGTACCGTAATTCTTGATGAATATGGTGAACATCAAATGAAAACAGGAGATTTAATTGTTTATACTTCAGCTGACTCTGTTCTTCAAATTGCAGCACATGAAGAGATAATTCCATTAGATGAACTATATAAGGCATGTGAAATAGCTAGAGAATTGACAATGAAAGAAAAATGGAAAGTCGGTAGAATAATTGCAAGACCTTATTTAGGAAATAAAATAGGTGAATTTAAAAGAACACCTAATCGTCATGACTATGCCCTTAAACCTTTTGAGGATACAGCTTTAGTATATTTAAAAGAAGTTGGTTATGATGTTATTTCATTTGGTAAAATAGTAGATATTTACGACTCTGAAGGTATAACTGAATATTATAAACAAAAATCAAATAAACATGGTATGAATAACTACATCGAATACGCTGATAAAGACTTTGTTGGCCTTGCATATATAAATCTAGTTGATTTTGATGCTTTATACGGACACCGAAGAGATCCTAAAGGATATAAGGATTGTTTAGAGGAATTTGATGGTCAACTTGGTGAACTTATGGACAAAATGAGAGATGATGATCTTATTATTATAACTGCCGATCATGGGAATGATCCAACATTTCCAGGAAGTGACCATACAAGAGAATATGTACCATTACTAGTATATTCAAAAAGCATTGGTGGTGGTGAACTACCAGTTAGAGATACATTTGCAGATATTGGAGCAACAATAAGCGACAATTTTAAAACAAAAAAAGCTAGATACGGAACTAGCTTCTTGAAAGATTTAAAATAAATGGAACTACCTTTAATAGATGAAAGTAGTAATGAATATTTCTACCGGAAAGTAATGAGAATAGCAACACCTATAACTTTGGCACAGTTATTAACTAGTTTACTTGGTATTATTGATATGTTTATGGTTTCAAATCTTGGAACTTTAGCTGTTGCTGCGGTTGGTGTTAGTGCTCAGTTTACTTTCTTACTAATAATGATTGAATTTGGTTTCTTTAGTGGATTAGCTATTTTCATAGCCCAATACTGGGGTAGTAAGGAAATTAATAATATTCATAAAGTTTTTATTATTACAATTACAATTGGTGCAGTATTATCATTATTATTCTTTATATTAGCATTTTTCTTCCCAGAATTTATAATTAGTATATTTGATCATAATTCAGTAGAATCATCAAGTGCTTTATTTAAAGAATTTGGAGCTAATTATCTAAAAATTGCTGCCTTTTCATACTTCTCTATGACAGTAATCTCCGCTATAGGAATGTTTATGAGGAGTGTCGAAAAAGTATGGTACCCTCAAATGGTAGCAATAGGTACAGTTATTACTAATACATTTCTAAATTACTTATTAATAAATGGTAATTGGGGATTTCCGGAAATGGGAGTAAAAGGTGCAGCGCTAGCAACTACAATATCTAGTACACTTGGAGCTCTTTTATTAATTAGTTACCTATTATACTCTAAGCAAGATGTATTTAAAGTAAAATTTAAAGAATATAAAAACATTACAAAAGATTTTATTTCAAAGCTATTTAAAAAATCTTTACCAGTAGCGCTTAACGAGACAGTTTGGGGACTTGGAATGAGTTTCTATCTTATTGCATTTGCCTATATTGATAAAGAAAGTATTTCAAGTATTGTTATAAGTAATCATTTTATGGGCCTATTTTGGGCATTTATGGTTGGATTAAGTAGTGCTTGTGCAATTATGATTGGAAAAAAACTAGGTGAAAATAACTTAGATATAGCAAAACACTGGGGAATAAAGTTTACAAAAATATCATTAATATCAGGTATTCTATTTGGAGTTGCTTTATTCTTACTAAGTGATACAATTGCCTCGCAATTCCGTCACTTACCAATTGAAGTAAGAGAAAGCATTTCGTTAATATTAAAAGTGTTTAGTTTCTACATTCCTATAAAATTTGTCAATGTTATTCAAATTGTTGGAACGCTTAGAGCTGGAGGAGATACTCTATATTCTCTTTTAGCTGAAGTTGGACCATTATGGTTGATTGGTGTGCCACTAGCTTTCATATTAAGTATTTATAGTAATTTACCTCTTTATGTTATTGTCGCAATTGTTAACGTTGAAGAGATAATCAAACTAGTTTTGTTATTGTGGAGGTTTAAAAGCTTTAAATGGGTTAAAAATTTAACTATAACATAAAAAAAACCATCATCAAATGATGGTTTTTTATATGTTTCCAATTATCTTCTTAAATTTATTTTGGACTTCGCTGCGAACTTTCTTAAGTTTTTTACTATATTCCTTTGCTAGTTCCTTTTTCTTGGCATTTAAGCCTTTTGAAGCAAAACGAATATACTTTTTATACGGTTTAAATGTTTGTTTAATCATAAGATTTGTATCTTTGTTTACTTTTTCATAACTCTTTAATCGTTCATCTCGAAATTTACTAACTATTTGAATATAATTATTACATTTTGTTGTTTCTTTAGTAAATAGATTAGCGTAATCACTATCGATATTATCTTTGTTACGGTACTTCGCATCTTTAAATGAACCTTTTTCTAAATTCGCTATTTCTAATCTATTTTTTTCTTTAGATTTTTCAAGTCCTTCCTCAATAAGTAATAGTGCTTTTTCTTTTTCTTCTTGAAGTTTTATAACAAGTCCTTTATGTTGCTCAATTGTTTGTTTTTTTAACGTTACTTGTTGTTCGATAAAATCATCAGCTTCTTTACTACTAGTAAGGTTTTCTAACATTTCCTTAGTTTGTAAAATAATTTCTTTAGGTTTAATTATTTTATCTTTATATAGTTCATCGGCTTCTTGAATAGCTTTATCAAGGCGATCGCTAGCACTTGAAATTGCAGTATTATTTAACACAGGCATAATACCTTTTGTTTCTTCGGTTTGGTCAGTTTCTTTAATTAAATCATATTTTTGTTTTGTTTGACTATGGAGTATTTCAAATGAATCAATTGTTTGAGTCTTTAGTGATAAAGCCTCTTCAATAGCATCTCTAGCTCTATTATCGGCAGCTTCAATAACTCCTTCATAACGAGAAATTTCAACATCCTCATTTTCAACAATTTCAATTTCTTCGATCATTTTATTGAATTTTGATTTAAGTACTTCAATTTTAACATTAATTTCTTTATTATCTTTTTCATCAGTAAATAGTAGAAGTTTATAATTTAAATCTTCTAGTTTATCTTCCAATTCTTTGTTTATTTTAGCTTTTTCGTATTCATATTTTTGACGATAATAATTTATTTTCTTATTTGCATAATCTAATTCTTGAGAATGTGTTAAATTAATACTCTCAACTCTAATCTCGTATTCACTTTCTGAACATTTCATTTGCTGTGAAGCAAACAATAATTGATTTTCTAAAGTAGTCTTAACAAATGCATCATTAACTTTCACTCCCAAGTTAATTCTCTCAATTTGTTCTTGAGCTAGGTTTCTCTCGTTTTCAAATAATGATTTTACTTTAATAAGTTGGAGTTCATGTTCCTTATTGGCAATATTTATCAATGATTCTTGGTAAATTATTTCTGAATTAGCCTCTTCTTTGATCTTTTCGTTTTTAATTAATGTTTCATTACGCATTTTTAGGATAAGTTTATCAATATCCATTAATTCTTGATCAAGTTTAATGTATTCAATACTTTTTTTAACTTGAAATTCTTGTTCAAGTTTTATGATAGTATGATTATTAACATTTTCTTTTAAAGCAATAATTCTTGAGTTCTCAACTTGTTTTAATTTTAATAGCAGTTCTTTAAATGATCCAATTAAAGATTGTTCTAATAACTCATTATCCTTCATTATTTGTAATTCTGCATGTCTTAATTCTATTTTTAAATTATAAATTTGTTTAGTTACATTTATTTTTGTGTCTAAGAAATCTTTAAGGTTTATTATGCGTTTTTTATTAACACCAATATCACCTTGTAATGCGGCGAAGTCAGATTTAATTTTATATAGAATTTTCGCTTCTTCATATTTGATATTTTCCAAAATTAAGCTATGTTCGTTCTTATTCAAATCTGAAACATACTTTGTTTCTAAAGATTGAAGTTGATTAGTTGACTTTATATGCGTTTTTCTTGTAATAGTTTCTGCTTCCTTAAATACTTTCTTTGTAACTTTTAATGATTTTGATTTTTCTATTTTTTCAAATTGTTTCATCAATTTTTGAATTGATGAAATATCATTTTTTTTCTCTGCGTGAATTATTTGCAATCTAATATTTTTTAATTTTTCATCAATTATTTCTTGTTCATTTCGTTCTATATTTAATAACTGAATATTTTTAGCTTCAAGTTTAGTATCAACAGAGTCTTTATAGTCTAGATAGCTTTGTTCAATAATTTGTTTCTTTTGTAAATAAGTTTCTTTTAAAACTTCTAATGATTTATTTATTTCGATTAATGTATTCTCGTGATCAATTTGAATCTTTTCACTAATATACGTATCATCATCTATATCTGTGAAAACAGAAGTAGAAACTTCACTCAAAGAATAACAAAACTCTAAATTAGAATCGATATACTGGTTAAATTCATCTTCTAATTTTTCGATTTTATCAGTAAGGTCTTGACGTTCAGCTAATTTATCATAAACATAAGTTTTTTTTCTATCAAACAATTTGTCCATTATTTTAATAGCTTCTTGAGTAATCTCAACCTGTTTGTTAAAAAGAAGATTATTACTATTAAGCAATCCATTACGGAATTTTTCTTCATAAACATTAACTTTTTGAATTGATGATATTAATTCTCTATAAATAATATCAAGATTGTCTAATCTTGCTGGAGTTTTTTCATTATCAAAGAAACGAATTTCTTGACGTGCAGCAAATATTTTATTTTCTGCATCAATCATCTCGTTTAATTGTCTTATTACTGTTTCACGATCAACTAAATCAATCGAAATATTCAAATCTTGAATTTTTGTATCGAGTTCAGATAGTTTTCTTTTTGTTTCAGTAATTCTTTGATTGTTTTTCTTTTTCACTTCTAAATTAGCACTAAGTACTTGATCAACTAAATCTTTAAGTAGTTTTGACTCAGCTGCAATATCATTTTCAATAATAATTGAGATATCTCGGTTAGCTTTAGAAATGATTTTGGGTAAGTTGCTTTTGAAGACTTTTGCCATAGTAAACCTCCTTTCTAGGTGATTTTCTTATTAATCTCTAATAGTTTTTGTTCAATATCATTATGTTTTTTGTTACTTAATTCAAATAAAGCATTAGTAAAAATGATGTTATTTTCAGATATAACAACATTTGAAGAGTCAATTGAAGCTTTATAGTCGTCTCCAATTACTTTATATTTTTCTAAATAATAATTAAGATTTAATATTAATTTTTCATATCCATCTTGAAAAGAAGTAAATAGAGTGTTTTCAAGTGATTGAGTAACTCTAGAGTGAGTATCCATTAGGTTCTCTAAACGTTCTTCTTTAGCAGTAATTTCAATTTCGATTGCTTTTTGAGCATCCCCAATAGATTCTTCTAATCGTGGTCTTGTTGTAAAGATATTTTTTTCAAATTTCTTTGTTAAATCAAGGAGTTCTTGATTTAGTACTCTTAAATATTTTTCCGAATCTTTGTTAACTTTTTCAACCTGTTGATTATTTGCGTTAATGCTTAAGAAATTCGCATTTTCTGTTTTAACATTAGCATCATTATAACGAGAAGTAACGGTTTCCAAAGCAATATTGTATATTCTTTGTTCATATTCATAGATTTTTTTTGCTTCATCATCTTTTTCATGAAGTTTTATTAATGTTTCATTATAAAGCTTTTCTAATTCTGATTTACGATTATCAAAAATTTCTATTTGTTTCACAATTTCTGTTTCTTCTGATTCTTCGATAATTCTTAATTGTTCAGTTTTAGAATCAATAAGCTTATCCTTGTCAACATTAATTTCGTTAATTTGATTTAAAGCATTTTGCTTAATAATCTGAATATTAGATTTAAACTCTTGAACTTGTATTTCTAACTTTTCAAAATTAGTTAAACGATCACTTTCCATTTTTTCAATAAAAGAAATTACTTTATCTTCCAAAGGCTTCAAACGTTCATTTTTTTCCTTTTCAATTAGCTTTTTAGCCTTTTGAGAATTCAGCTCGGCGTTTAATATAAGTTCCTTATCCATCTTTGTAAGTGGAGAATAAAGGACTTTAATCTCATTTAAAATACTCTGCTGCAAATCTTTAAGTGATAAAAAACAAGATTCGTAAATGTTTATAACCATTTCTCTTAAACTTCCAATATTATCAGTTTTCTGTTTAGAAAATTTAATCAAATCAGTTTTAATTTTATTCTTAATTGAAACATCTTTCTCTTTTTTAGATGATTCTATAGAAGCAAATTGTTTCTTATTCTCGTTTTCTTTCTTAACTAGTTGTTTCTTTTGTTTCTTAATAAAACCTTGGTCAGTAGAAGAAGATATTTTGTTTAATATGGATCTTTTTTTAAGTTCATTCATAAACGAAATGGCTTCAATTAAAGATTCGTAGGTTTTACTAATATACTTTGAAGATTTTTCGTATATTAATAAATTATTTGCTGCTAATTCTTTGATTTGATTAATTGTAAGATTCTCATCAAATAATTCCTCAGTACTATTTTTAATAAAATCAGCAAATATATCATTGGTTACATCCAGTTTTTTAAAACGATCATTAATTACACTTTCAGATTTAGACATATTTAAAGTTGGCTCTTTTATTTCTCTATCAAGAGCCTCATCAATTCTTGCATACTTAATTTGAAACTTATCAATTATATTATTCTTCTGTTTATCTATTGCAAGTTTTTCCTTTGAAATAGCTAAATCTAAATTGGAAGAATAGGCATCTTGCTCATAAGTAAGTCGACTTACTTGTTCATTATGTTTTAGTAACTCTTCTTCAAGATGTTTATCGATTACCTCAATCTTATAATTAGCTTCTGTCTTAATATTAGCAATACCATTAGATATTTCTTTTGAAATAAGAATATTATTTTTTTGAACTTCTAATCGAGTAATTTCTTTTTCATAATCATATACTTCTAATTCAGTTTCATAATTACTTTTTAAAATATTACGTTCTAATTTAGTATTATTCAAACGTAATTTATATATTTCACTTGCTTTATTATGTTTCAATTTAGCCTTTTCTGTAGCTTTATCTAATATTTCCTTATTTTTCACATCAGTAATATCTTTATTATTCTCAGATATCAAATTTTTTACATTCATTTCTTCAATTAGAATAATATTCATTGACTCATTATTGAGCAATTTGGTTTCATATTCTTGTTTTGCATATTTAATATTATATCTTTCCTTAATTTCTGTTACTTCAATATTTTCACGAAGTTTATTAACTTCAATTTCTTTTAATGGTTCTGAAGTATCCAAATACTTGTTTATTTCATCTAATTCTTGATTGATAACAGTTAATTGATCAATTGATGAATTATTTAGCGAAAGAAGACTTCTCTTAAAATTATCAAATAAATCAGTATACTTACGAATAAACTCAGTTTTCAGCTTCTCATGTTTAACTAAATAGTCATTATTGGAAAGTTCAAAACTATTAAGCTCTTTTTTGATAGATGCATTAAGATTTTTAAAATAATCTCCAGTATCTTTTATTTCAATCTGATCACAAAGCAAAAATACTTCAAGTTTTTCCAAATTTGTAATTTCGTTGTTTGAAGTAGTACGAATTAATTCAATTTCTTGTTCTAAAAGAAGAATTTTTTCATTCAAAATACGTTCTTCATACTCTTTAGTAGTAGAAGCACGTAAATTAAAGAGATCAATTTTCATTCTGATTGTCTTTTTACCTTTTTTAGACAATGTCTCTTCAGGTTCTTCTTTAGAAATATTGAGTTTTTCTAAATTTATTTGTAAATCTTTATCAATTATATCTTTTCGGTCCTCAAATTTTTGTTTCAAATTTTCAATACTCAATTCAATATGTGAAATATATTCATTAAAACGATTAGAATATTGTTTTTGTGCTTCCTCAATTTCAGTTTTTATGCTTTTAACCTTAATATTGGATAACTTTTTGACTTTTTGTGTTTCACTATTAAGAGATTTTTCTGTTTCAGTGAAAGAGGCATCAATTTCTTCATTTTCAGTATTCTTGCTGATAATATACGCTTCTAATGCTTCTGAAATATTAGTGTCAAGCAATTTTTTTAAATTATCAATCTCATTTAACTTATTATTTAGTAGTTGTGAGTATTCCTCAATTTGCTCAATATGAATTTTTCGATTATTTTCAAAATTATTGTTATAAGTATCAAGTTTTTCAACATAAGATTCAACATTTTCTTGATATTTCTTTTGAATAGTGCCAATATCTTCCTTTTCAAATGTATTTAAATCTTTAATAACTTGATCAATTTCACCAATTTTAATGGCATTTCTCTCTTTTTCAAGTGTTTTAAATAAACTAAATTCCTTATTTATTCTTTGATCTCTTGCTCTTAATTTAATTAATTTATTCTCAACGGCTTTTTCAATTCTTTGCCCTTTAAGTATCGCTTTTTCAGAAAGAACTTTAAGTTTTTCTTTAGATTGTTTTTCCTTTGTCAAAAAGTCTTTGTGTGATTTCAAAGACTTTTTTTCATGGTTTTTATTCGATTTTAAAATTTTTTTCTTGATTGGCGCAATTTTCGAATTATATTCGATCTCAATGTCGTAAGATGCTATATCAAAACTCTTTAAATCTTTCTTTTTCAAAGTATGCACCTCCTAAATGTGATAATTCAGCCATTTCCTGTCAATATTTTATCATATATATATTATTATTACAATGATTATATAGGTAATATATTTATTTTTAAAAATGATTTTGCAAAAAATGTCGTTTATTGTATAATTTTTATGAGGTGTTTATAATGGAAGCAAAAATTTTAACAAATGAAATTCTTGAAGAAGATATCGAAATTTTATCTTTAAGACCCAAACTTTTAAAAGAGTATATTGGGCAAAAAAAAGTAAAAGAAATGATGGACATTTTTATTCGAGCAGCGAAGAATAGAAATGAAGCTTTAGATCACGTTCTTTTATATGGCCCTGCAGGATTAGGGAAAACCACATTAGCTAATATTATAGCGAATGAAATAGGGGTTAACATAAAAGTTACAAGTGGTCCTTCTATTGAAAGAAGTGGTGATTTAGCAGTCATTTTAACAAGCCTTGAACCAGGTGATATATTGTTTATTGATGAGATCCATCGCCTACCAAGAATTGTTGAAGAAATACTGTATCCAGCGATGGAAGATTTTGTTATTGATATAATCGTTGGAAGAGACACAACAAGTAAATCAATTAGAGTAGATTTACCCCCATTTACATTAGTTGGTGCAACAACACGTTTTGGTGATTTAAGCTCTCCATTAAGGGATCGCTTTGGTGTTGTACATAAATTAGAATATTATAATACTGATGAATTAACACAAATTTGTAAAAGAACTGCCCGTATTTTTGAATGTGAAACCCATGAAGATGCTCTATTTGAAATTGCTAGAAGAAGCCGTGGTACGCCAAGGATAACTAATCGTCTCTTTAGAAGAGTTAGAGATTTTGCAGATGTTTTAAATGATGGAATTATCAGTATTGAGATTTGTAAACTAGCTTTAGGAAAACTACATATTGATGAAATAGGTCTAGATTCTAAAGATTATGCATATTTACTAGGAATCATTGAAAAATTTGATGGTGGACCTGTTGGTGTAGAGAGTTTAGCCGCTTCAATTGGGGAAGAACCAACAACAATTGAAGATGTCTATGAACCGTATTTATTACAAATTGGATTCATTAAACGTACTCAAAGAGGAAGGGTTGCTACAGAAAAGGCATATAAACATCTAAATAAGACTCATAATTTGAGGTTATTTTAATGAAAGTTAGCGATTTTGATTACGTTTTACCCAAAGAGTTAATTGCTCAAACTCCACTTAAGGATCGAGGTGCTTCTAGACTATTAATTTTAAATAAAAAGAGTGGTAATGTAAGTCATGACCACTTTTTTAACTTATTAAACTATTTAAACACAGGAGATGTTCTTGTTTTAAATGATACTTCCGTTATACCAGCTAGACTTTATGGTATTAAAGAAGAAACACTTGCCACAATAGAGATTTTGTTATTAAAGCAAAAGAATAGTGATATATGGGAGTGTCTAGTCAAGAAATCCCGTAAAATTAAGGTTGGAACGGTGGTCAGTTTCGGAGATGGATTACTTAAAGCTAGATGTACCAAAGTATACGATGAAGGTATTAGAGATTTCAAAATGATATATGATGGAGTATTCTATGAAATTCTAGATCAACTTGGAGAAATGCCTTTACCACCATATATTCACGAGAAATTGATTGACCAAGATAGATATCAAACTGTCTATAACAAATATAGAGGTAGTGCAGCGGCTCCGACAGCTGGACTTCATTTTACAAAAGAAATGTTAAAAAAAATAGCTCAAAAAAAGGTTGAAATTGTCTATATAACTCTCCATGTAGGACTAGGTACTTTTAGACCTGTTCAAGTAAGCGAAGTAGAGGATCATAATATGCACACAGAATTCTATCAAATGACTGAAAAATGTGCAAAAACCCTCAATAAGGCAAAAACTGATAATAGAAGGATTATTGCTGTTGGAACAACGTCTCTTAGAACACTCGAAACTATCATGCGAGATTATGATAACTTCAAAGAAACAAGTGGATGGAGCGATATTTTTATATTTCCAGGTTACACATTTAAGGCAGTTGATACACTGATTACAAACTTCCATTTACCTAAATCAACACTTTTAATGCTTGTAAGTGCATTAGCAGGTAAAGATAACATCAAAAAAGCCTATAATGAAGCCATTAATAAGAAATACAGATTTTTTAGTTTTGGCGATAGCATGTTAATAAGAAGTGACTAAATTCACAATCTTGAAAAAATCTAGAAAAACAAAATAACAACAAATAAAAAGTAGACACAAAATTGTGTCTACTTTTTAATCTAAATATTATTCACTTGGTTTAATTAATGCGATAAGAACAATTATCCATCCAACAAACGGTATTAATGACCAAAGCCAATACCATCCACTACGATTAGTATCATGAAAACGTCTAATCATTATTGCCCAACCAGGGATTATAAGGGCTAATGAATACAGTCCGTAAATGTAAGTAAAGAAATCTGCTGCAAAACCTAGCGATGTAAATACCAAAATTATAATAAAGTTAACTAGCCAAGCCATCCAAAAATCCTTTACATTAGATTTCCCATCAAAATCAGACCAACGTTTCCACATATCAACATATTCTTTAAAGAAATTTTCCATTTGCATCCTCCTTGTATTTTAAATATATTATACCATATTTCTTTACTGTTTTTATAAACTTTTGATTTTTATTTACAAAATTACTATATATTGTCGCTTTATTTTTTGATTGGTTTCAATCTTGCAGTAAAATGTCTTAAAACTGGTGGTTCATAATCAAATTCAAGCCCAACTAAAGATTCTCTATTATTATAAACCTCAATAACAGCCTCAGCTACAACATCAAGATGCTTATATGTATAAGTTCTTCTTGGGATTGTTAATCGCATAAGTTCTAAAGGACTTTCTAAGTTTTCACCAGTATCGGGGTCTCTTCCGAGTAAGAATGATCCAATTTCAACAGGTCTTACACCTGCTTCTAAGTAAACAGCATTACTAACACTTTGCGCTGGAAACTCATAATACGGTATATGAGGTGCGAATTTCTTACAATCAACAAAAACGGCATGTCCTCCTGTTGGATATTGAATAGGGACTCCACCATCTCTTAACTTGTCACCTAAATATCTTACTTGATCTAATCGATGTTCTAAATAATCCTCTTCTAATGCCTCTAAAAGACCAACACTTAGAGCTTCCATGTCTCTACCAGTTAATCCTCCATAAGTTGGAAAACCTTCCATAGGAACAATATATGTGCGACATTTAGCATATAAAACAGTATCATTTTTTATAGCTATAATGCCTCCAATATTTGATAAACCATCTTTTTTACTACTCATTAAGAAAATATCAGCTAAATCAAATACTTCTCTAGCAATCTCTAATATACTTTTATCTTCATATCCTTTTTCTCTTTGTTTTACAAAATAAGCGTTTTCGGCATATCTTGCTCCATCAATTAAGATAGTTATTCCATTTTTTTTAGCGATGCTAGCCACAGTTCTTAGATTATTCATACTCACAGGTTGTCCACCCACACTATTATTGGTAATAGTTAAGATAATACCAGCGATATTCTCTTTACCCTTTTCACCGATAATCTTTTCTAGATTAACTAAATCAAAATTACCTTTAAAAGGATGATAATGCTCAGTATCAAAACACTCATCTATTGCACAGTCTAGTGCTCTAGCTCCGGCTAATTCAACATGAGCTCTAGTTGTATCAAAATGCATATTTGAGATAAAATACATTCCTTTTTTAGTTACTAATTGCGGTAAAACTACTTGTTCAGCCCCACGTCCTTGATGAGCCGGTATTACATAATCATATCCAGTAATATCTTTAACAACTTTTTCAAATTTATAAAAACTTCTAGATCCCGCATACGCTTCGTCACCTTGCATTAGCGCTGCCCACTGAAAATGACTCATAGCCCCTGTCCCACTATCAGTCAATAAATCAATATATACATCTTCACTTCTCAAAGAAAAAGGATTATATCCAGCAGCTTTTAATAGTTTTATTCTTTCTTCTTTGGTAGTCATCTTAATTGGCTCTACCATCTTAATTCGATAAGGTGGAGCCACATATTTTCTGTCCATATTTTTCCTCCAGATTTCTTTTCTAATTACCCAAAAGATATTATACATTACTATGTTAGCGTTTTCAATATTTAGTTATTCTTTTTTTGCGTTTTTTTAAATTCTAAATATTAATAATCACACATTTGGTTATATATAGTCAAATTACAACCAAATGAATATGTTTATGGCAAAAATTCACCTTCTTTTAGTGGAATATACATCATATTATGAAAATATTATTATGACCTATATTAATAAAAGGACTATATCAATTTAAATTGAATAGTCCTTTTAATTTAGTCTTATAGTGGCTTGATTCTCTTAATTAAATAAACAAATGGTGTATCTAAAAACGCTACAATTACTTTTATAATATATGTCGTAATAAAGATATCTATAACAATTTCATTTGAAAATACCCCAATGAAGGCAATAGGTACAAATATCGAAGTATCGATTAACTGGCTAAGTAACGTTGATCCATTATTTCTAACCCATAAATACTTATCAGCCGGAAGTTTCGATTTAATTTTTTGAAACATATAAACATCAAATAACTGACTAACAATATATGCAGATAAACTAGCTAAGGCTATTCGAGGTAAAACAGAAAATATTGTTACTATTGAATCGTGTGCAAAATCATCAATATTTGGAATAAACCATATTGAGAATTGCATAATGATTACCGTAGCTAATAAACTGAAAAATCCAATATATACAGCTTTCTTAGCATCCTTTATACCGTATTTTTCTCCAAGTGAATCAGTTACTAAAAATAATGTTCCATACATTATATTACCAAGTGTTGCTACTAAATGTATTCCAAAAAAGTTAAAATCAATTGTTTTAGTCACTTGAATATTTGCTAATATCGTTCCCATAGCAATCCAAGCAAATAATCCTGTTTTTCCAAATAATTTATAAGATAGTGCAATTAATGAAAAATTTACTAAGGCAAATAAAAACCATAAAATCTCGTTACTCATAGTTTTCCTCCTAGTTTTGATAACGCAGGATGGTTACGAACTGCGTATTGCTTTAATAGCATATTAAATATATAATAATATCGATTATTTGTCAAACATATCATGGTTATTTATAATAATTAACATTTTCACAATATTTTCTTATTAAAAACACACTTTTATAGTAGAATAGTAATATTGACAAAGACATAGGGTGATCATAATGAATTTACGAGTTGGAATAGATATTGGAAGTACAACAATTAAAGCAGTCGTAATCAATGAATTAGATGAGACAATATATAAAACATATTTACGACACAAAAGTAGTATAACAACATCTTTGATTAATTTGTTAAAAGATATCGAGAAATCTTTTAATGGGCAAAAGATGTTTTTTAATTTTACAGGTAGTGCTAGTATGTTTTTAGCTGAAGGAATTAAAAGACAATTTACTCAAGAAGTAATAAGTGCCACCGAAGCTTTAAAACATGAAGGTGATGATTTTGATGTTTGTATTGAATTAGGTGGAGAAGATGCTAAGATTATTTTCTTTAATGGTAAAAATATTGAACAAAGAATGAACGGAACTTGCGCCGGTGGTACCGGAGCATTTATTGATCAAATGGCTACGTTACTTGATGTTGATAGTGCGCAACTAAATGAACTTGCTAAAAATTATCAAAAAATATATCCCATTGCTTCTCGATGTGGTGTTTTTGCAAAAAGTGATATTCAACCTTTATTGAACCAAGGCGCAACTCACGAAGACATTGCAATTAGTATTTATCAAGCCATTGTAAATCAAACAATTGCAGGATTAAGCCAAGGTAGAAAAATAAAAGGTCGTGTTGCCTTTTTAGGAGGACCATTAACATTTGCGAGTGAACTTCGAAAAAGATTTATTGAATTTCTTGATTTAAAAAATGTTTTTGTTCCAGAAAACGGTGAGGTATTTGTTGCATATGGAGCTGCATTAGTCGCAAATGAAACATCATCAACAATAGAAGAACTAATAAAATGTGTTATTAAATATGATAAAGTTGATCGAAGAAACCAAAAGAAAACATTAAAACCTCTTTTTGAAACAAAAAAAGATTTTAATGATTTTAAAAATCGTCATAATCAAGCAAGAGTAGAACAAGTTGATATTGAGTTATATTCTGGGAATGCCTATTTAGGAATTGATGCTGGTAGTACTACAACAAAACTAGTTTTAATAAACGAAGATGACGAAATAATATATAGTTTTTATTCCCATAATAAAGGTAATCCCGTTGATATGGTTAAAAAAGCTATGTATGAAATATATAATTTAACAAAAGACAGAATATCTATTAAAAGCGCTTACTCAACAGGATATGGTGAACAGCTAATTAAGAATGCCTTCAATTTAGATAACGGAGAAGTAGAAACAATTTGCCACTATAAAGCAGCAAAACACTTTTTACCTGAAGTTGAGTTTATTATCGATATTGGTGGTCAAGATATGAAATGCTTTAAGGTAGAAAACGGAGTAATTACAACAATCATTCTAAACGAAGCTTGTAGTTCTGGCTGTGGGTCTTTTATCGAAACATTTTCAACATCTTTAGGACATACTATTAAAGATTTTGCAATAATGGCCCTAGAATCTGAAAAACCTGTTGATTTAGGAAGTAGATGCACAGTCTTTATGAATAGTGGTGTCAAACAAGCACAAGCCGAAGGAGCATCTCCAAGTGACATCTCAGCAGGTCTTGCTTACAGTATTGTAAAAAATGCTTTGTATAAAGTAATTCGAGCGGTTGATGTTAAAGCTGAATTTGGTGAAAAAATTATTGTTCAAGGGGGAACCTTTTATAATAATGCCGTTCTAAGAGCCTTTGAACAAGAAATTGGAACTGAGGTTATCAGACCAAATATAGCTGGACTAATGGGGGCTTTTGGAGCTGCATTAGTCGCTAAAGAAAATACAAAAGAAAACTCTACCATTTTAAATAAAGAACAACTAGATAACTTTACTTATAAAACAAGAAATGCAGTTTGTAAGAAATGTAGTAATTATTGTGCTTTAACCATTAATATTTTTAATGGTAAAAAATTCATTTCTGGAAATCGTTGTGATAAAGGAGCAGGTATTGTTTCTGATAAAAATAAACTACCAAACTTATATCTCTATAAATACGATAAAATTATGAGTTATACATCAAATAAAGAAAAAACATATAAAGCAAAAATCGGCATACCACTTGTATTAAATATGTACGAAAATATTCCTTTTTGGTTTACATTCTTTGATACATTAGGTTATGAAATAGTATACTCCGACCGTTCTAACAAAGCAATCTATGAACTTGGGCAAGAAACAATTCCAAGTGATACTATATGTTACCCCGCTAAGCTTGTTCATGGTCATATTGAAAATCTTCTTAAAAAAGAGATTGACTACTTATTCTATCCGAATATTCCCTACAACTTTATTGAAAAAGATTATCGTGATAATGAGTACAACTGTCCTATTGTAGCCTTCTACCCCGAAGTAATCGGAGCTAATATGGATAATGTAAATCTAAATACATTTTTAGATCCTTATGTTAGTTTAAACAGAATTGACTATTTTATAAAAAATATCCAATCTTCAATAAACAATAAAATGAAAATCAGCAAAAAAGAACTTAAAAACGCTTATAATCAAGCAATTAAAGCTTATAAGGATTATCGTGAAGATGTATTAAAAGAGGGTAAAAGAAGTTTAGAATACGGGATTAAACATAATAGAAATATAATATTACTCGCAGGTAGACCGTATCATATTGATCCAGAAGTAAACCATGGAATTCCTAAATTACTTCAAAGTTTAGGAATCGTTGTAATTAGTGAAGATTCTGTTAATATGTATGACGATCAAAAAAAGGTAAACGTCTTAAATCAATGGACTTATCACACAAGATTATACGATTCAGCAAAATATATTTCTAAATTCGAAAATGCTAATTTAATTCAATTAGTGTCTTTCGGGTGTGGACTTGATGCGATAACAACAGATGAAGTAAAGCGTATATTAGAAGAAAATAATAAACTTTATACACAAATAAAAATTGATGAAGTAAATAACTTAGGTACCGTAAATATTCGCGTAAGAAGCTTACTTTCAACTATGAAAGGAGTGAAATAATGGCAAAATTAATTTATGAAGACTCTCGAGTTCTATTTACTAAAGAGATGAAAAAAGAATATTTAATCCTTATTCCCTCAATGGCACCTTATCATTTTGATTTCTTTACTGATATTTTAGGAAGCGAAGGTTATAAAGCCGAAATTTTACAAAATCATTCCTTTGATCTCATTAATGAAGGTATGAAATACTCTCATAATGATATTTGTGTTCCAGCTATGCTTGTAATAGGGCAATTTATTGATGCAATTAAAACTGGTGGATATGATATCCATAAAATTGCTGTTATGATTTCTCAAACTGGAGGAGGATGCCGTGCTAGTAACTATATTAATCTTATTAGAAAAGCATTTTTAAAAGCAAATTACGGATTTATTCCTATCATTAGTTTTAATTCTGTTGGACTTGAAAGAAATCCTGGATTTAAAATTACAACAAGAATGACCTTTAAATTGACCAATGCTTTAATCTTTGGTGATATTTTAATGCAAGTAGTGAATGAAATCATTCCCTATGAGATTAATAAAGGGGAAACAATGGAAGTGTATAAAGAAATGCACAATTTACTTACAAAAAGTTTTAGATACAATGATATACGGGCTTGGAATCAACCTAAAAAACTAATTGACAAAGTAGTCAAGCGTTTCTCTGAAATAAAAACAGACAAAACTATTAAAAAGCCAAAAGTGGGAGTAGTCGGAGAAATATATGTTAAATATTCTCCTTTAGGTAATAATAATCTTGAACAAGTATTAAGGGACGAAGGGTGTGAAGTCATTACTCCAAGTATTTTCGATTTCTTCTTATATACTTTTGATTCAATTGTTCACGACATAAATAAATATGGTGGTAGTAAGAAATCTAAATTTAAAAATTATATAACTGTTGAATTTGTTGAAAAACGAAAAAAAGTAGTTGCCGAAATATTAGACAAATATGGATTCACAAAACCAATTCCTTATCGAGAACTTAAAAAGTTAGCTAAAGGATTTATTGGTTACGGAACCCATGTTGGCGAGGGTTGGTTACTAACTGCTGAAATGGTTCATCTAATCCATAATGATATTCCTAATATCGTTTGTACACAGCCGTTTGGATGTTTACCAAATCATATTGCTGGAAAAGGAATGCTTAAAAGAATTAGAGATAATTTCCCAGAAAGCAATATTGTTACAATTGATTACGATACATCAGCCACAGAAATCAATCAGTTGAATCGCATAAGACTAATGATCTCAAATGCTAAAAAAAATATGTAATTGATATAGAAAATTAGAAAATTGTAATATATAATAGGTTTGGTGATAATATGTCAATAAAATTCGAATTAATACATGAATGTAAACAAACAGGCGCTAGACTTGGTATTTTACATACTCCACATGGTACTATTGAAACACCCGTTTTTATGCCTGTAGGAACAAAAGCTACCGTAAAAACTTTAGAAAACAAAGAAATAGAAGAAGTGAGTGATGGATTAATTTTAGGAAATACTTATCATTTATGGCTCGAACCTGGTGATGAAATAGTTAAAAATCACGGAGGTATAAGAGGTTTTATGAAATGGGATCACGCTCTTTTAACTGATAGTGGGGGATTCCAAGTTTTTAGTCTTTCTCACATCAGAAAAATCACTGAAGAAGGTGTTGAATTTAGACATCATAAAAGCGGTGCAAAATTATTTATGAGTCCTGAAGATTCAATTAAAATTCAACATAATTTAGGGGCAGATATTATTATGAGTTTTGATGAATGTGCACCATTTAATTCATCCTATGAATATATGAAAGAATCTGTTGAAAGAACAATTAGATGGGCTTCCCGAGGGAAGAAAGAACATGCGAATTCTACTGACCAATCATTATTTGGTATTATTCAAGGAGGACCATACAAAGACTTAAGATTAATGTGTGCTAAAGCGCTAATTGATATGGATTTTCCCGGCTACAGTATTGGAGGATTGAGTGTTGGAGAGACCAAACAGGAACAGTACGAAGTTCTTGACTACTTAAAGAATATTATGCCAAAAGACAAACCTCGCTATTTAATGGGAGTAGGAACTCCCGATGATATAATTGAAGGAATAATCAGAGGTATTGATATGTTTGATTGTGTTCATCCAACTAGACTTGCAAGACACGGTGGAGCAATGACATCAATTGGTCGAATTTCTATTAAAAGTAAAATTTATGAAAACGACTTATCGCCACTTGATATCGAGTGTGATTGTAAGGTTTGTAAAACTTATACTAAAAGTTATCTAAGACATCTTTTTAAAGCAGAAGAAAGTTTAGGACAAAGATTAATAAGCTATCACAATTTATATTTTTTAAAGAATCTTACAAAAGATATTCGTAGTGCAATTAAAAATGATTCACTAGATAATTTTAAAGCAGATTTTTTTAATAAATACTATAAAAAGAATATCTAAGCCATTTTTAAAAAATATTGTTTATTTTATACTATAAAAATGATATAATAAATTAATAAGTTAATTGGAGGTAAAATCTATGTTTGAATCATTTGATACTTTTAACCAAAAGCCCTCAATTAAGGTAATCGGAGTTGGTGGCGGTGGAGGAAACGCAGTGAACAGAATGATTGAAAATGAAGTTCAAGGTGTTGAGTTCGTAGCTATTAATACAGATGCACAGGTACTAAGACTTTCTAAGGCTGATTCTAGCATACAAATAGGTAAAATGTTAACTAGAGGTCTTGGAGCAGGAGCAGATCCCGATATAGGAAGACGTGCTGCCATTGAATCAGAAGATGAAATTCGTGAATTATTAAGCGATAGTGATATGGTATTCATTACAGCAGGTATGGGTGGCGGAACTGGTACTGGTGCTGCACCGGTAATTGCAAGAATTTCTAGGGAAATGGGATGCCTAACAATTGGGATTGTTACAAAACCATTTAGTTTCGAAGGAAGAAGAAGAGTTGCAACTGCACTAGAAGGACTAGATGCTTTAAAACCTTATGTTGATACTTTAATTGTTGT
>JAUVLT010000112.1 GCA_030600605.1 Mycoplasmatota bacterium | reverse complement strand
AAAAAAATAGTGAAAGAAAGTTCTCTCACTATACAAGATAAACTTCGGTTCAAAAATTCGCCATAAGTTTTCCTATTTTGCATTACAAATTTAGTGAAAAATATTTGGATTCTAACACAATTCAATTCTTCTTCAAAATGTGGTACTTTAAAGTCTAGAATGGTTAATGCCGTTATATATTCAATCCATATTTGTTTTTTACAAATATGGCATTTTGAATAATAAACGGTATTAGTCCACCTTTCCAGCTAAATCACAATAATAAGATACTATTTTATAATATCAATTCCCTGTTTAAAATATTTGCGGTTAAGGGCAGTTTGAAATTCTCTTAAAGCCATATTTTTTGCTTCGTTAATATTGCTTCCTACACCTGTTATGTCTACAGTTTGCTTTGCCCAAACAATATTATTTGCTTTGTCTTTTATTGTAATCTTACCTGAAACATAGGTAGAAACCAATCCACCGGCACTTTCACCTCGTTTAAAATTATAAGACAATTCAAATACATAATCAGCTGATTTAACAGCTTTTAATTCATAACCATATTGTTTAGCATTTTGATTAAAAATATTTTCAATCCTGTCACATTCATCAGCTTTGCAACTGTTATCTGTAATGATTAGCGCAAGAGATGGAGCTTCAATAATAACCTGAACTATTGCAGTTTTTAAATTAAGTTTTATAATTAATCCACGAATAAATAAATCATCAACTGCTTTTTGGGCAAGATTTTTTAAATTAATACTTGCTGTAATTTGTTCTTTACTATTTCTTGAATAAAGCACTTCGGGTTCAAGCTGAACGAATCCGTTAATATCAGAATTTTGCCTGTCCTTTTTTAAATAGCCACCTGTATATGAAAATTCAACAGGGATACCTTGTACCGGTTTATTGTTATAACTTAACAAGAATTTAAGATTATCACTAAAACTCTCACCTCTTTTTACAGTAATTTTATTAGTGACAGACTCTATTGCTAAAGAATTAAGAATTTCGCTGGTTGCTGAATATAATTCGTTTCCAATATCAATACTATTACCGTCTAATTTAGTTGGTGTTTCTTCGCTTAAATATCTTTTTATGGCTTGCAATCCTTGTAAATAAAAAGCTAAAGCTTCTTTTGGCTTATTTATTTTTTGTTCTTGTAATCCCGACTGGTATTTAGCTAAAGCTGTTGCAACTGCTTCTTGCTTTTTCTTTTCTTTCATCTCATGATAAGTACTTTTGGCTATCTTGTAATAAACCCAATAAGAGCCTTCGTTTTCGTAAAAGTCAACCGGATCAAAACCTTCGAGATAATCATCAGTGCTTACCTGTATTCGCTGATCGAACGATTCTGCAAAACCATATTCAGTTTCAATACTGTGTAATACAGAAGTTGAGCTGATGTTAGATGAAACGCTTTCAGCTAAATCTGTTAATGCCCCCTGACGTGCTTTTGCAATATATTGAGCTGATGTTCCTACTCTTTTTACGGAACCTACACCAATGTAATATCCGGAAATTATAGGTTTTTGTTTAACCCATTCGGGTTGAGCTTCA
>JAUVLT010000040.1 GCA_030600605.1 Mycoplasmatota bacterium | reverse complement strand
TATTATAGTGTTGATAAAGATACAACTAAAGACTTACTAGTATTTAATCGTATTGTTTCATTAAGGTCGTCATTTAAGAAAAAAATAAATTAAAGATAATAGAAAAATTTAATATAAATGTGTCTTTTTACTTGCATTAATATATATTTGGTGTATTATGAAATAGACCTAAACAATAAAATAATGTATTATAAATAAAAACTAACACCTGTTACTTGAATATTTTATAAAGCAGTATTTGTATTATTAGGAATAAAATATGGAGGTAACAAACATGACTGGAAAAGTAAAATGGTTTAATTCTGAAAAAGGATACGGATTCATTACTACAGACGAAGGAAATGACATTTTTGCTCATTATTCTCAAATTCAAAAAGATGGTTTCAAATCTTTAGAAGAAGGCGAAAGAGTTTCATTCGACGTAGTTGACGGAGACAAAGGTCCTCAAGCTTCAAACATTGAATCAATCTAATTTGTAAATTAAGCCGTTATTAACGGCTTTTTTTATTGGAGTATTGTTGATATAATTAGGTGGGTGATATTATGACAAAATTTACAGAAGACGTTTTAGACATAATAAAAATGATTCCAGCAGGTAAAGTTATGACATATGGACAAATTGCTGCTTATGCTGGAAACCCTAGGGGAGCTAGACAAGTTAGTAGGATATTACATTCAATGAGTATGGCTCATAAACTACCTTGGCATAGAGTAATCAATTCGAAAGGATTAGTTTCTTTATCTGGAGAAGCTGGATTTGTTCAATGTTCCATGCTTGCAGACGAAGGAATTTGGGTCGTTGATAAAAAAATTGATTTAAAGAAATACCTATTTAAAATTATCTAAATTTGATTAGTAAAGCACTATCTTTATAGTGCTTTTTTTGGTATAATTTTTATAGGTGATATGATGATTAATTTGTTTAAAAACTTAAATGAAAACCAGAAAGAAGCAGTCTTAAAAACAGAAGGACCTGTAATAGCAATTGCAGGTGCAGGAAGCGGAAAAACAAGCGTTCTTACCACAAGAATCGCTTATTTAATTTTCGAAAAAAAGATTCATTTTGAAAACATATTAGCAATCACATTCACTAATAAAGCAGCGAATGAAATGAAATATAGAGTTAGACAGACTATTGGTATTAACACATCTCAAATGTGGATAAGCACTTTCCATTCAATGTGTGCTAAAATTCTTAGAGAACACATTGAATTTTTAGGGTATAAAAAGAATTTTCAAATTATAGATGATGATGATGTAAAACAACTTGTGAAGAGTATTTTAAAAAAGAATAATTATGATATTAAAATTTATAAACCTAAAATTATTAAGAATATTGTATTAAAATTAAAATTTGATAATGATTTAATTGAAGATATTGAAGAACCTGTAAAAAGTGTTGTAAAATTAGTGTCTAGAAAATATGAAGAAAATTTATATAGAAATAACCTAGTTGATTTTGAAAATCTATTAACCTTAACTATTGAATTACTTGAGAATAATGAACCATTAAGAAAATATTATAATGAAAAATTTCAATATATTTTAGTTGATGAATTTCAAGATACTAATAATGTTCAATATAAATTAGTGAACTTATTAGTTGGTGAAAAACAAAATATTTTTATTGTAGGAGATGAAGATCAAAGCATATATGCCTTTAGAGGAGCTAATATTGAAAATATTAATAAATTTAAAAGAGACTATCCTAATTTTCATTTAGTATTACTAGAAGAGAATTACCGAAGTACAAATACAATATTAAAAGCAGCTAATCAGATAATTGAAAATAATACAAAAAGAGTTCCTAAGAAGTTATTCTCTAACTTAGGAAATGGAAAACAAATAACTCATTTTAAAGGTGTTACAGCTAGAGATGAAGTTGAGTTTGTTGCCCTAAAGGTGCTTGAATTAGTTAGAAAAGGATACACATATAATGATTTTGCCATTCTTTATCGAGCAAACAGTACATCTAGAATGTTTGAAGAAGTTTTTATGCAAAAGCGAATACCTTATCGGATATATGGAAATACTAGTTTCTTTAAAAGAAGAGAGATAAAGGATTTTACTGCATATCTGAGGTTAATCATTAATAACAATGATGCTTACAGTTTCATGAGAGTTATTACCAATCCAAAAAGAGGGATTGGAGCAATAACTATTGATAAACTCTTTAATCTTGCTGCAAATAATGATTTAGATATATTTGTTGCAATTGATAGAGCAAATGAAGTGTTAGGCAAAAGTGTTTGTAACAAACTATTAGATTTTAAAAATATGATATTAGACTTTAGAGTTAAATTAGATGAGTTATCTTTTAATGATTTTGTAGACTACATATTAGACAAATCAGGATATGTTAAATCACTTGAGAATGATGAAAAAGGTGATGTAAGATATGAAAATTTACTTGAATTTAAAACAATTTTAAGCGAAAATGAACAAATATATAAAGATTTAAGTAAAGAAAGCTTATTGATATATCTTCTTGAAGATATAAGTTTAAAGAGTGAAGAAAGTAAAAAAGATATAATTGATGGGGTTACATTTATGACGCTTCATTCAGCAAAGGGGTTAGAGTTTAAAGTTGTTTTTATAGTGACGTTAGAGATGGGAATGTTTCCTCTAGGTAGAAGTATGCAAAGTAGAAAAGATTTTGAAGAGGAACGAAGATTAATGTATGTAGGTGTCACTAGAACAAAGGAATTACTATTTTTAACTAACGCAAATGTTAGACAAACATTTGGTGAAATCTCTCGAAACAAGGATAGTTGTTTTATTAATGAGATAAATAAGGAATTGATTGATGTTAGGGGTTATTCCGAATATGTAAATAAGCCTTATAGAGAAACAAACTTTTTTAGCAAAAAAGTACTAAATGTGGCTAAACTTGAAAGCTTGAACAATTATAAAAAGAATGATTTGAATAAAGGCGAAAGAATTACACATACAAAATTTGGAGTAGGATTAGTTATCAGTGTTACTGGAACTCATTGTATAATAGCCTTTCCACAGCCTTACGGAATTAAGAAGTTGTTAAAAGACCATCCAGCAATATCTAAAAATTAATATTATTATGTTATAATAAGTGTGGTGATTTTATGGAAGTTAAAAAAAGAATCAAAGATTTAACAGCATTATTAGAAAAATATAGTTATGAATACTATGTACTCGATAATAGCGAGGTAAGCGATCAAGAGTTTGATGCATTACTTCACGAGTTAATTCGATTAGAAGAAGAGAACCCTGAACTTAAATTACTAGATTCTCCTACTATGCGTATTGGTAGTATCGTACTAGATAAGTTTGAAAAAGTAACTCATGATATTCCAATGATGAGTCTTTCGAATGCCTTTAATGAAGAGGATTTAAGAAGTTTTGATGAGAAAATCATCAAAGAAGTTGGTAACGTAAGATACAATGTTGAACTTAAGATTGATGGGTTGGCGGGAAGTATTAAATATGAAAAAGGAAAACTTGTACTTGGTGCTTCTAGAGGTAATGGAGTTGTTGGCGAGAACATCACGTCAAATGTTAAAACTATAAAATCGATACCTCTTAAAATTAATTATGATGGTGATATCGAAGTACGTGGTGAAATCTTCATGAGCAAAAAGGCTTTTAATTTAGCCAATGAAGAGAGAACCATTAAGAAACAAGAGTTGTTTAAAAACCCTCGCAATGCCGCTTCTGGAAGTATTAGACAGTTAGATAGTAAAATAGCAGCATCTAGAAATCTTGATATGTTTATCTATGGTTTAATGAGTCCACAAAATTATGATATTACTAAGCATACAGAAGCATTAACTTTTGTTAAAAAATTGGGATTTAAAACTAATCCTTTGAGTAAGGTATGTGAAGATATAGATGAAGTAATAAACTTTATAAATATATATACCGAGAAACGAAGTAATCTTGAATATGAAATTGATGGAATTGTTGTAAAAGTTAATCATATTGATTTATATGATAAAATCGGATATACTGCAAAAAGCCCCAAATGGGCAATAGCTTATAAATTCCCAGCTGAAGAAGTTATTACGAAAATCAATAGTATTACTTTCCAGGTTGGACGCACAGGGCAAATTACTCCTGTAGCTAATTTAGATCCAGTAATGGTTCAAGGAAGCACTGTCAGTAGAGCAACTCTTCATAATGAAGATTATGTTGTTGACAAAGATATTCGAGAAATGGATTATGTAATTATTAAAAAAGCAGGAGATATTATACCTGAAGTTGTTAAAGTTGTATTAGAACGAAGATTAGATGATTCTACTGTTTTTTCAATGATAAGAGAATGTCCTGTATGTAAAAGCTCTTTGGTAAGAAAAACTGGAGAAGCTGATTATTACTGTGTTAATCCATTTTGTGATGCTAAGAAGATTGAAGGACTAATTCATTTTTCTTCTAGAAAAGCAATGAATATAGAAGGACTTGGAGAACGTATTATTGAACAGTTTTATAATGATGGATTCTTAAAATCAATAAAGGATATTTATTTACTTAAGAATCGTCGTGAAGAATTAATAATTAAAGAAGGATTTGGAGTAAAGAGTATCGATAAATTACTTAAGAGTATTGAAATTAGTAAGAAAAGTAATTTAGACAAATTACTTTTCGGCCTTGGTATAAGACATGTTGGTGAAAAAGTATCGAAAGTAATTGCTACTAATTATCCTAGTTTAGATGATATAGGAAAATGGGTTTATGATGACTTAGTAAATATCGACGAAATAGGGGAAGTAATTGCGAAAAGTATAATTGATTATTTTAGAGACTTAGAAAATATTCAATTATTAAAGGATTTAAAAGATTTAGGACTTAATACTAGATATACTAGTAATATTAAGAAAAAAGATGAGTTTTATGCTAAAACATTTGTTTTAACAGGGAAACTTGAAATATACAAAAGAGATGAAGCTAAAGCTCTTATTGAGTCTTTAGGTGGAAGAGTATCAAGCAGTGTAAGCAAGAAGACAGATTATGTTGTTGCTGGAAGTGATGCTGGAAGTAAATTAAAAAAAGCTTTAGAACTCGGAGTAAAAGTTATAACCGAAGGTGAGTTAAAAGATTTATTAGACAGGTGATTAGATGTTAAATGAAATTGTTATTAAAGGTGCTAAAGAAAACAATTTAAAAAATATAGATTTACGTATCCCTAAAAATAAGCTAATTGTAATGACAGGCTTAAGTGGGAGTGGTAAGTCTTCTTTAGCATTTGATACGATATATAAAGAAGGACAGAGAAGATATGTTGAAAGTTTAAGTGCTTATGCTAGACAATTTTTAGGTAATTTAGAAAAACCTGATGTAGAAAGTATTGAAGGGTTAAGCCCAGCAATTAGTATTGATCAAAAAACAACATCAAAAAATCCTCGAAGTACTGTTGGAACAGTAACTGAAATATATGATTATTTGAGACTACTTTACGCAAGAATAGGAAAACCTATTTGTCCTATTCATAATATTGAGATATCAAGTCAAAGTATTGAACAAATGACAGAAAAAGTATTAGAAATAGCTGAGGGAAGAGTTATTATTTTGGCTCCCTTAATTAAAGAAAGAAAAGGGACACACCAAAAAGTATTTGAGCAACTTAGAAAAGAAGGATATGTTAGAGTTAGAATTAATGGAGAAATCTTAGATTTAGATAATGATTTTGAGATGGAAAAGAATAAAAGATACACTATCCAAGCGGTTGTTGATAGATTGAAAATAAAAGATGGGGTAAGAAGTCGTCTATTTGAAAGTTTAGAAACTGCTACTAATTTAGGAGAAGGAAAAGCAGTTGTTTTAATTAATGATAAAGAACATATTTTTAGTGAACATTATGCTTGCCCTGAGTGTGATTTTAGTATTGGTGACTTACAACCTAGATTGTTTTCATTTAACGCTCCATATGGTTCATGTTCGGAGTGTCATGGTCTTGGACAAAAAAGAAAAATTGATCCAGAATTATTAATTCCTGATAAAAATATTTCAATTATAAACGGAGCTATTAAAGGTTGGCAAAATACTGATACATATACTTTTGCAATGTTAAGACAAACAGCCTCTTTTTATAATATTGATCTACATAAGAAAGTAAAAGATTTATCACAAAGAGAGTTAGATATTATTTTATATGGTAGCAAAGATAAAATAACATTCATTTTTGGTGGAGGAACTGAAGATGGCTATAAACATCAAAAGAATGATGTATTTGAAGGTGTAATAACTAATTTTGAAAGAAGATACATGGAAACAACGTCACGATTTATTAGGGACTGGATTGAGGGATACATGTCTGTAAGTCCTTGCAAAGTGTGTAAAGGGAAAAAACTTAATGAGAAAGCTCTTAGTGTAAAAGTAGGAGGAATAGATATTATTACTCTTACTGATTTTTCAATTAAAGAAACTATTAAATTTTTTAGAAGATTAGAATTAAATGAAACAGATAAAAAAATCAGTGAAATGGTTTTAAAAGAAATATTAGAACGTTTATGTTTTTTAGAAAATGTTGGACTTAATTATTTAACATTATCAAGACAATCTGCTACTTTAAGCGGTGGAGAGAGTCAAAGAATAAGATTAGCAACACAAATTGGATCTCAGTTAACAGGTGTTTTATATGTTTTAGATGAACCTAGCATTGGACTTCATCAAAGAGATAATAATAAATTAATAAATACCTTGAAGAAAATGAGAGATTTAGGGAATACATTAATTGTTGTTGAACATGACGAAGAAACAATGTTTAAAGCTGATCAAATTATTGACATTGGTCCCGGAGCAGGACTTAGTGGTGGAGAAGTAGTTTTCCAAGGCACAATTGAGGAAATATTAAAAGATAAAGACAGTATCACTGGAAAATACTTATCCAAACGTTTGAAAATAAATGTTCCAAATTCAAGACGGACTCATAATAGAGGATATATTGAAATAAAAGGCGCAAAACAAAATAACTTAAAAAACATCAATGTAAAAATTCCTAAAGGAGTTTTAACTGTAGTTACAGGAGTTAGTGGAAGTGGAAAAAGTAGTTTAATAAACGAGTGTTTGTATAAGGGATTATCTAATCAAATATATCGTAAAAAGAAACCAATGGGTGATTTTAATGAATTATTAGGAATTGATAATTTTGAAAAAATTATCAATATTGATCAATCTCCTATTGGGAGAACACCACGAAGTAACCCTGCTACTTATACAGGAGTATTTGATGATATAAGAGACATCTTCTCTCTTACAAATGAAGCGAAAATTAGAGGATATAAAAAAGGTCGTTTTAGTTTTAATGTTAAAGGTGGAAGATGTGAAACATGTGGAGGAGATGGGCTAATAAAAATAGAAATGCACTTTTTGCCAGATGTTTATGTACCTTGTCAAGTTTGCCATGGTAAACGATATAATACTGAAACATTAGAAGTGAAATATAAAGGGAAAAACATTAGTGATGTTTTAGCTATGACTATTGAAGAAGCTGTTGTATTTTTTGAAAATATTCCAAAAGCAAATGCAAAACTTAAGATATTAAATGATGTAGGACTTGGCTATTTAAAAATTGGGCAACCTGCTCCTACCTTGTCAGGTGGAGAAGCTCAACGTGTAAAATTAGCTAAAGAACTTCATAAAAGAATAACACAAAATACGTTATATATTCTTGACGAACCAACAACCGGGCTTCATACTGATGATGTAAAAAGATTACTTAAAGTAATTGATCATATCGTTGATTTGGGAGCTACAGTAATTATTATTGAACACAATCTTGATGTTATTAAGATGGCTGATCATATTGTAGATTTAGGCCCTGAAGGTGGAGACATGGGAGGAAAAGTTATTGCAACTGGAACTCCTGAAAAAGTTAGTAGAAACAAAAACAGTTATACTGGGGAGTATATAAAAAAAGTTCTAGAGGTGTAGGATATGAACAAGGATTTAAATAAAAAAGAGAAAGAACCTGAAATAGCGATAGAAGAAACAAATCTAGCCAATGAAAAAGAAGAACTAGAGAGTCTCTTAAAAGCTATTGAAGAATTAGAAAAATTAAAAAAGAAAAATCGACAAAAACCCCGAAATTTAATTTCTATTGAATTTGGAAGCGTTTTCCATCACAATAGATATATTAATTTTATTTTTAGTTTTATATTAAATTTAACTTTAATATATCTTGTTATTGAAGTGTTTCAATTTGCCAAGTACACTGATATTATGTATGTTATTATCTTGGCTTTAACATATACTTTCTTTGAAACGATTTATAGAACGTATGTACTGTTTAATCACTTTAAACTCGTTATTAAATCAATGGGATTTGTCTTTTATATAGGCTATGTCGGAATCTTCTTCTTATTAGATGTTTATGTTTTTGGAGATTCATTCGATTTTTATAATGAAACATTATTAATTGTGTTTGTAGCTATATTTATGTTGATTAGGTATATAATAGGGACTATGTTAATAAGAAATTTTAGAAAAAGAAACTTAAGATAAATAATATTAATACATAAAGAATAGAGGTAATTATTATGCACATTTTCGATCCAATTTCCAATGTTTTTTTAGATTTAGGTTTTATTATTTGGTATAAATACAGTGTAATGATTCTACTTGGGCTTATTGCGGCAGTTGTTTTAGGGATAAGAGAAGGTAAAAAAATAGGAATTACAGCTGAACAAATTATCGATGGAGTAATTATTATTGTTCCTTTATCTATTGTGGGAACTAGAATGTGGTATGTTATATTTGAATGGAGTCGTTATAGAAATGATTTAATGCAAATATTTAATATTAGAGATGGTGGATTAGCTATTCATGGTGGAGTAATTACTGCATTTATAAGTGTTTACTTCTATACTAAGTTTAAAAAGATTGATTTCTTAAGAGCTTTTGATTTAGTTGCTCCAGGGTTTTTGATTGCTCAAGCATTTGGTAGATGGGGGAATTTCTTTAATCAAGAAGCCCATGGTGGAGTTATTGGTGGAGTTGAATCAGGTAATCCTGTTCTTTCACTTGATAATCAAAGAGCTTTCTTGAGTGAGACATTACATTTACCAGACTATATCACTAATAATATGTATTTATTTGGACCAGATGGACTTAATTATTATCATCCGACATTCTTGTATGAATCTGTTTGGAATATTGGTGGATTTATTTTATTATTAATATTGAGAAGAACTAAATTAATTAGAACAGGGGACTTATTATCAATCTATTTAATATGGTATAGCACTGGAAGATTTTTCATAGAAGCAATGAGAACCGATTCATTATATATTGGTGATACAGGTCTTAGAACAGCTCAAATAATATCTTTATTATTGATTGCTGGAGGAATTGCATTCTTACTGTTTAATCACCTAGTATTGAAAACAAAGCATTACTATAAAGCTTTAGAAGAAAATGCTTTATAATAAAAAAAGAGGTGAAAGATATGAATAATTATGATGTTATTATTGTTGGTGCAGGACCAGGTGGAATGACGGCTGCTCTGTATACACAACGTGCAAACTTAAAAACTTTAATGTTAGAAAAAGCTGCTCCTGGCGGAAAGATGATGACTACTTATGAAGTTGAAAACTATACAGGATTAGGTAAAGTAACAGGGTTTGAAATTAGTGAAAAAATGTTTAATCATACACAAGAACTTGGTGTTGAATATAAATATGGTGATGTTACTAAGATTATTGATTTAGGAGATTACAAAGAAATTCATACTGCGTCTGGTGAAATTTATAAAACAAAAGCTGTAATTATCGGAACAGGGACTATTCCGCGTGGAACAGATGCTCCTGGTGAAACTAGATTAACTGGTAGAGGAGTTAGCTGGTGTGCAATTTGTGACGGGGCTTTCTTTAAAGATTTAGATATCGTTGTTGTTGGTGGGGGAAATAGTGCTATCGAAGAAGCGACTTATTTATCTAAAATAGTAAAACATATTACGGTAGTTAATATTTTAGAAACACTTCAAGCAGATGCAAGAGCTGTTGAAGAAGCAAAAGCCACTAATAAAATGGATTTTTTACTTGGATATGAAATAGTTTCATTTAATGGTGATCAACAATTAAAAAGTGTAACTATTAGACATGCTAAAACAAAAGAAACACAAGAAATTATGGCTGAAGGCGCTTTTGTTTTTATTGGGCAAATTCCTGAAACAGAGTTTATTAAAGATTTAGGAATTACTGATAAATGGGGATATATTGAAGTTAATGCTAAAATGGCAACTAAGGTTCCTGGTATTTACGGAATTGGTGATGTATTAGATAAAGAATTACGTCAAATCATTACTGCAGCAAGCGATGGTTCTATCGCTGCTGTTGAAGCATCAAAATATATTAATGAATTAAATAAAAAACTTTCTTAGGAGCCTGTGCTCCTTTTTTAGTATTTATAGACATTTTTTAGTACAAATGATATAATTAAATAACTAATTAAAAAGAGTGTGATACTATGAGTTTTGCATCAAACACAAAAAGCGAATTACTTAGTTTGAAAGCCGATGAATGCTGTAAATATGCAGAATTATCAGCTCTTTTAACGTTAAATGGTACTATCAATTTATCAAGTGCTGGACTCAGAATTGAGTTTCAAACAACAAATTTAAAGATTGCTAGAAAAGTTATAAAAATCACTAAAGAACTTTATGATATTGAAGTTGATATACTATCTAAAAAACAAATGAAACTAAAGAAAAAAGATTTATATATTGTTATTATTAGAAGTAAAGCAAATGAAATTATTAATGAGCTCGGGTTGATGAATACAACTGAAAATTATTTTCAAGGAATTGATGATACTTTATTAATTAAAGAGTGCTGTAAAAAAGCTTATTTAAGAGGGGCTTTTTTAGCATCTGGCTCGATTAATTCTCCACTTAGTAGTAGTTATCATTTAGAAATACATTCGGGTGATGAAGATCATGTTTATGCTCTTAGAGATTTATTGAACTATTTTAATTTAAATGCTAAAGTTACAAAGAAAAAAAGAGGTTATATTGCTTACATAAAAGAATCAGAGAAAATATCGGATTTCTTAAGAGTAGTTGGCGCAATTAGTGCTCTTTTTGAATTTGAAGATGAGCGAATTAAAAGAGATTTTGTTAATTCGATAACGAGAGTTATGAACATGGAAATCGCGAACCAGAATAAAACAT
>JAUVLT010000070.1 GCA_030600605.1 Mycoplasmatota bacterium | reverse complement strand
GTATCAATGAAAAAAGTTACTGAAGAGTATACCAGAGTAGTCGAAAATAGTGTAAAATAGGGGGGGTGACCGACATCCCGCAAAAATGAAAAGTGAATATATAGACAAATAAAAAAGCCCAGACGGGCTTGGTTATGTGCTTAATGGCATTCCGGGAGGGATTCGAACCCCCGGCCGACGCCTTAGAAGGGCGTTGCTCTATCCAGCTGAGCTACCGAAACATTTCAGCGTTATTTATTATAATATAACGCCTTTAAATTGTAAAGAGGAATGTTGTATTTTTTAAATATTTTTTAATAATATCTTTATTCCTCTTCTTTCATTTTAAAATAATCAATTATCAGTATCTTCTTTTGAAGCTCTAAGGCATTTATTTCTACTTCTAATGCACTTTCAAGTTTGTCGTAGTATTCTACATTACCAAGTAATTCTTCGTTTAAATATAAGTAATTTGTACCATCTGATATTGTCAAATCACTAAATAATATATAATTATCAGTTCCCGAAAATAAATCAGTTCCTAAAAAATATTTAAAGTTTAAAGAACTATCAATCATGTTTAAAACAGTTGGTGTTATATCAATAGTTGATCCAGGAGTAGTAACATTAACTCCTGTCATGCCAGTTGCGTAAATTATTAATTCTTGTCTCATTATTTCGTGGGAATCTTCTTCAACACCAATATAATCAAGATACGTATCAGTATTCATCATATAGGGAAAATGATCAGGAAAAATAACAAATAGCGTGTTATCTAACTCCCCATTATCTTCTAATTCAGCCATTATTAATCCTAACATATTATCAAATTCTACTAACTTCTCCATATAGTTTACAACTTCAGTATCTAAAGGAACTCCTGAATATGCAGCTTCTACTCGTTCGGCGTATTTATGAAATTCTTCTTGATTATATGCCCCATGCATAGAATAAGTTAATAAGTTAATATAAAATGGATCGTCATATTCAACATACTCAGTAAAGAAATCTAAGATATCAGTATCAAATCTCTCATTAAAATCATCATATCCAGCCTCATATAAATCTTCTTGAAAAGCAACAGTATCAAACCCATATCTTGGAACAATAATTTCACGATTATAAAACCATTCGTGTCCACTATGGAAATAATATGTATCATATCCAATATTTTTTAATTGTTGTGGCAAAGTGTAAGGATAAGTATTTTCACTATATGAGTCACAAATATTATTACTCCAGTCATTTGTAGAAATAGCGCTCATCCCTGTAACACTCATAAATTCACTATTACATGTAGCCCCTTGTTGAAAAACCGGAGTAAAGAAATTACTAAATGATAACCCCTCACTTTGCATTAAATATAAATTAGGAGTAAGTATTTCGTTAATAAATCTTGTTTCTAATGTTTCTCCCAAAATAGTAATAACATTATATCCCTCATAAACATCAGAATAATCATTGACTAAATGATCTCCCTTGCCTTCAAAATAAGCATCTATTTCAGCATATAATGTTTCCTCATCAGGACGTGGTCTTATTCTCGTAAAATCTAAAAGATGATAATTATAGTATCCATATTTTTCACTAAACAAACTTCGATCATGCATTGATTCAAAAAGATAAGCATCACTTCGATAAAACTCAATTCTAGTATCAAATTCGTATGTCCCCCAAGACATAAATAAAATTACTTGAATTAAAAAAACGATTGAAAGAACTCCAAAATCTTTTATTACAAAGACATCTTTTTTCTTATTTGATATAATAAGGTATATTACCCCAATTAATAATGGTGTAATTAAATAAGCTACTAGTGGTATCTGAACACTATATTCTAGTGTAGTCCCTTCATTTAGCCATTTTAATCCCTCAAAACTATTTCTAGCACTTATTGTTTCAAAATAATCAAAATATACGCTATCACCAACAATAAAGATAGTCGCAATAACAATCACTAAAATATAATAAGCTTTTTGAATATTATTTTTTTTCATAAAAAAGCCGAAAGCCCCAATCCAAAATATCATTAAAACAAGATCAAATAATATTCCAAAGTTAAAAATACTAATGTTTGTGGTAATCATTAGTACAACTCTCAATATCAATAAATATCCAATTACATATAAGAAGCTTCTGTATCTTCTTTCTTTCATATTATCACTCCATTTTGTCCTAAATCATTATATCATAAATATATCTTTATAAATAGAATAAGTTACAAAAAAAAGATGTTCCACAAATCACAAAAAAAATAGAAGAAATTCTTCTATTTTTTTATATAAATATACTAAATATTAGTCTAACAAATAAAGCAACTAAATACGCTACTGTAAATGGATACACCATACTAAATAATGTCCATCTTTTACTTCCTGTTTCACTTCTTATAGTTGCTACTGTTGCAATACATGGAATATACAAACTAGCAAAAACAACGTACGTTAGAGCTGACAAAGTTGTAAATCCTGCCGCTATTCCAGCCGTATCTCCATATAACACGGCTAAGCTAGAGACAACAACTTCTTTCGCTAAAAACCCACTTATCAAACTACTAGTAGCTTCCCAATTACCAAAACCCAATGGGATAAAGATTGGAGCTATAAATCCTGCAATATTACTTAAGAAACTGTCTTCAGCATCAATATTGATACCGTCCATCCCAGTATTACTTAATAGCCACAAAATAATTGATCCAACTAATATAAACGTTCCAGCTTTTTTAACAAATCTTTTTGCTTTTTCAAAAGCTTGATAAGTAATTGTTCTAAGTTGAGGCATTCTATATGGTGGTACTTCAAGTAAGAACTTACTACCTCCACCTCTGAAATATGACAAGCTAAGTAATTTAGCACTTAATAATGTAACAATAATTCCTAATAAGTATATTCCTAACATCACAAATGCACGATATTTATCAAAGAAAATACTTATAAATATTACATATATAGGTAATCTTGCACTACATGATATAAAGGGAATAGTTAAAATAGTTAACATTCTTTCCTTTTTATCAATAATTGTTCTAGTTGCCATAATGGCAGGAACAGTACAACCAAGTCCTGTAATCATCGGTACAATACTCTTACCATTAAACCCAAATTTACTTAAAAAACGGTCCATTACAATTGCAACACGTGCCATATAACCCGTTCCTTCTAATAAAGCAAGCATAAAAAACAAAACAACAATTTGTGGCAAGAAAACAAGTATTCCTCCGATCCCGGCCATTATTCCATCAATTACTAGGCCATATGCAAATCCAGAAATACCAATGAACTCAAGGCCTAGACCTAAATAATGCACTAATATATCATTCCAAAAAATTTCAAAAATACTGGTCAATAATGCTCCTAATCCTAAAAACTTTCCAAAGCTTATTTGGTAAATTGCAAGCATTATTACAAAGAAAATAGGAATACCCCAACCAGGATGAGTTAATACTCGATCAATCTTTTGATTAAAATATTTTGAATGTTCTTTATCTTCTACTTGAATTAAACAATCATCAACTAGATTATTAATGAACTCTCTTCTAGTATTAAAAATAGCTCCCTTTAAAGATAAAGCAACGTTATCGTTGATAATTTTTTCTTCTACTTCTCGAACAACTTCTCTTATCTTTTCTTCCTTTACAAGTTTTACAAACTTAAAAATACCTTCATTACCCTCGAGTATTTGAAGAGCAAGCCATTTTTTCTTAACTTGTAAAATATCATGTCTTAATAAATCATGAATTCTTTGTAATCCCCATTTTACATGGGTATGATAATTAAGTTCAATTGACTTATAAACACGGATACTTTTTAGTTTATTACTAATAGCTATTTGATCCTGCTTATTTCTTTCTCTAGCACTTACACAAATAGCATTTGATTTTAATCGATTTGAAAATTTTTCAATATCTACAACATACCCATTACTGCGAAGGGCATCTTTTAAATTCAAAATAAGCAAAGTTGGAACTCCTAGTTCTAACAATTGGATTGTTAAGTGTAAATTTCTTCGTAAATGTGTTGAATCAATAATATTAACAACCCCATTATATGATTCATTTAACAGTGAATATGTAACTATTCCCTCATCTTCACTAGACGGAGATACATTATATGTTCCTGGTAAATCAACCAAGTTGGCACCTTCATAATGTTTAATATGATGTACTCTTTTCTCAACAGTTACACCACTATAATTACCAACATGGACGTGTGATTGCGTCATAAAATTAAAAAATGTACTTTTCCCAACATTTGGATTCCCAGCAAGTAAAAAGATCATTTTTTCACCTCGATGTTTAAAGCATCTTCTTTTCTTAAACAAATTTCAATATCATCAACTTCAATCAAATATAGTTTTTCAAAAGCAAGTTTATTTAAAAGAGTTACGCGAGCACTTTCATATATCCCTAGGTCCATAAGTCTCTCCATAAAACGTTTTTCAATATTTTTCAGTGAAACTATTATAGCTTTATCTTCCCTTTGTAAATCAGTAATATTCATACCATCACTCCTACTATGCATTATATAACAAACTAAATATTTTTATCAATATAATTAAAATTTATCTAAATAACCTTATAAAAAATGAAAAGAACTAGAATTATCTAGTTCTACCTAATGCATTAATAAAACAGGCATCATCTTTTCGACAAGTGTCTTTTCCATAATGATCACAAACACCTTCAACTACCAACTGAAGTTTAGTAATCTTAAATTTCTTAAAAATCGGATTACTTCTAAT